>CAYMWZ010000304.1:0-3933 GCA_964394385.1 uncultured Nitrospinaceae bacterium
ACTTCGGCAGCCGAAGGCCCGCCATGTCCCGCGCGGAGGCGACCTGCTGCCTCGATAGCCCCCGCGCGGCCGCCATGTTCGCCCCCTGAAGGTGGGCGCCGCGAAGGCAGGCCTCCCGCATCTCCGCCAGGGAGAAATCCGCCAGCATGCACTCCGCCCCGCTCAGGTCCGCCCCGATCAGGGAGGCGCCCGCGAAATCCGCCCAGATCAGGAGGGCCTGCCGCACCGACGCCCGGAGCAGGTTGGCCTCCCGAAGGGAAGCCTCGACGAGGGAGGCCTCGTCCAGGGCGGCCTCGATGAGGACGGCCCGGGACAGGTCGGCCGATCTCAGCTTCGCCCGGCGGAGGCCCGCCCCCTGGAGATGGGCGCCCCGGAAGTCCGCCCGGCGCGCGTCGGCGGCCTCCAGGTCGGCTCCGATGAGGACCGCGCCCCTCAGTTTGGCCTCCGCGAGGCGGGCCCCGGCCAGCTTCGCATGGCTCAGGAGCGCCTCCCGCAGGTCGGCGCCGAACAGGTTCGCGTGCTCCAGACGGCAGTCCGACAGGTCGGCGCCCCTCAGGTCGGCGTGCTTCAGGTTTTCCCTCTCCAACTCGAAGCTGCGCAGATCAAAATTCCGAAGCTCCGCTCTCTCGCCCTCCGAGCCATCGGAATCCACCCAGTTGCGGTGGAACTCCAGCACGATTTTCAGCTGCTCGGGAAAGATCCGGCGTTTCTTTCCCGCGGTCAGCATCTTTTGAGATCCGTGAGTAGAGTCTTAAGCTTCTTTGGCTCCACCACCTCCACCCCCTCCCCCCAGGTGAAGAGGTGCCAGGCCATCTCCAGAAGGCCTCCCGCCCGGAACCGGACGAGGAGGGAGCCATCTCGTTGCTCCTCCAGTTTCTGAGTGGGATGGAAGAGGAAGCTCCGGGCGTCCTCGGCGACTTCCGGGGAGAACTTCCACACCACGTCGACCGGGTCATCCTGGTAGGTCCCGAAGGAGCGCTCGGCGTACGCCTGGAGGGAGAAGTCCGGCTGGCGCTCAAAGGCTTCCCCGGTGGGCTCGACCTTCTCGATGTTCATGAGGACGTAGGGCCGGAACGTCTTCTCCCGCTCCCGGTAGGCGACGAGGCGGTGGCGGCTGCCGTAGAGGATGCCGTAGGGGCAGACCGTCCGCCGGACGCGGCTCCCGTCCTCCCGCTTGCGGTAGAGAAGTTTCACCTTTAAGCACCCTTTGATGGCCTCCCTGAGTCCGGCGAGCACCTCGGGCCGAATGGTCTGCCGGGGGCCCGGGCGCATGGCGAGGCCTTCGGCCTCCAACAGGGCGTCCAGGTCCGTCTCCACGCTCGGGGCCACCTCGGGCTTCTGCAGGGCGTGCAGCTTGGCCATCAGGACACTCAGCCCCTCCGCTTGCCCGGCCAGGCCCTCCCGCCGCATGAGGGAGATGGCGGCCTCGAGATCCGCCAACTCATCCGCGCTGAACCGGATCAGGGGATTCAGGGTTCCGGGGAGGATGCGCCAGCGCTTGGTCCGCTCGTCGGTCTCCACCTCCTTTTCGGGGAAGAGGTCGAGGACGGCGTCCCGCATCCGCTCGGCGGTCCGGCGGCCGACGCCGAACTCCTCCTCGATGTCCCGGAGGGAGATGCCCCCGGGGCTACCCTGCATCCGGAGGGCGAGCTTGAGGAGCCTCCCCTTCTTCGCGTACCGCATGGCGGCGTCCCCTCCCTGCTCCCGAGGGCTCAGGCGAAGCTGATGGCCCGCGCCCGCCCGGGCTTGAGGGCGCACTCCTGGCCGAGCATCTTGACCAAAGCCCCCCCGTCCCCCAGCGCCCCCAAGAGTTCGGCCTTTCGGCGGACCGCGGCGAAATCGCCCGGCGTCAGCGTCCGGAGCCGGTCCAAATCCCGGGGGGGCTCCGTCTCGAAGTAGAGCGCGAACGCCCGCCGCGCCTGGGCGGGGCCGAGGAAATCGAGCCGGACCTTGAAGGTGAACCGCCGGAGGGAGGCCGGATCCAGGCGCTCCATGAGGTTGGTGGTGCAGGCGAAGGGCAAGGGGTGGCCCTCCATCCAGGTGAGCATCTCGTTGACCTGGGCGACCTCCCACGAGGGGCCCGCCAGAGCCCGGTCCCCCAGGAGGGAGTCCGCCTCGTCGAAGACGAGGAACCGACCCTCCTCGCGCGCCTCCTCGAAGGCGAGGGCGATCCGCCGCTCCGTCTCGCCGACCCACATCGAGAGGAGGTCCGAGGCGCGCTTCTGGAGGACCTCCAGGCCCATCCCGTCGGCCAGGTGGCGGACGAGGGCGCTCTTCCCCGTTCCCGGCGGCCCGTGGAGGCAGAGGGAGAAGCCCCTCGGGGCGCCTTCCCGCGTCAAGGCCCGGATGAGGCCGGGGACGTCCGCGTCGGCGGCGATCAGAGAAGCGTCAAACCGGCCGTACGGGGGACCGGGCTGCGGCAGCGGGGGCCTCCCCAGCAGGGCCTGGGCGAGGGAGGTGGCCGTTCGCCGCAGGTGGCCTCGATCCCCGCCCGCCAGCTGCGCCGCCTGGACCGCCTTCGCGACCACCCCCGGGGCCACCTCGACCTCCCGGGCGAGGGCGGCCACCTCGGCGCCGGGGACGCGAAGTCGGCGGCGCCTCAGGTGCCGCCGCCAGACCCTCTCCCGGATCGCGGGGGGCGGGACCATGAGCCGGACCGCCAGGCTCATCCGCCGGACCACGGAAGATCCGAGCGCCTCGAGGCTGTTGGTGGTCCAGAGGGTGGGCACCGGATTGGTCTCCAGGAGGCGGTTGATGAACGCCTTGGAGCCGCTCCGCTCATATCGCGTCTGGAGCGAAGCGCTTTCGTCGAGGAGGTCCTCCATCTCGTCGAAGAGGAGGGCGGCCCCCGGCCGCCTCTCCAGCAGGCGCTGGGCGAGGCGGTAGGCGCCGAGCCGGTCCCGCCGGGTCGGCTCCTCGCCGGCCTCGTCCGCCTCGCCCACGGCGTAGAGCCTGAGGCCCAGGCGGGCGGCCACCACCTTGCAAAGCTCCGTCTTGCCCGTCCCCACCGGGCCGTAGAGGAGGACGTTCACGCCGCGCGTCCTTCTCCGGACCGCCCCCTCCAGGAGCCCCGCCGCCAGGTCGCGCTCCCGGCGGACGTGGTCGAAGTCCTCCCACCCGAGGTCCGCCCTGCAGGGGGCGCCCAGAAGGCGCCGGCGGATGGCCGCCGCGCCGCGGCTCGGGGGGAGGACCGCCTCCAGGAAGGGCGTCGAGACGGTCGTTCCGATCCCGACCTGATAGGGCCCATGCGCCATCTCAAAGGAGAGAATCCCCGTCGCGGCCAGCGTCCCCTCGAGGCGCGTCCGCCGCGCGACCTCCGCCAGGGGGGCGCCGAGGAGGGAGGCCACCGCCTGGGAGGGCTTGAGCTTCGCCTCATGCTCCAACGCCTCGCAAAGCGCGCTCAGGGAGCTCTCGGTGTGATGGCGGACGGCGAGGCCGAGGATGGCCACCTCCAGGGCGTCCAGGCCGACCTCCTCGCCAAAAGCATCGAGGTTCTTCTGGAGGAGGCTCGGCTTCAGGCCCCTCCTCTCCTTCAGGCGGCGGGCGAGGAAGGAAGAAATCCTCGATACTCGCTCTTCGGGCGAGGATTCCCCGGAGGCGGGCGGCGGGGGGACTTCCCCACGCCGCGCCAAGGGCACGAGGCCCACCTCCGCCATCCTACCGAGCCAGTCCTCGACGGCGCGGATGACCCCGGAGCGCCGCGGGGCGGCCCGGACGAGATGAAGGGCGTACTCCCAGACGACCCGCCGCACGTAGGAATTGGCCACGCTCGCCTCCTCCTCGCCCCGGGAAGGGGTGATGACGATTCTAGCCGCCCGCTACGCCAAAAACGGACGTACTTCCCCGGGCCCTGGGAAGCTCCTTCCCCGAGGCCCCCCGCACTCCCCCCGCCCCCAATCCGGATCGGCCCAGCGGACGGGGAGCCGGAGGGAG
>CAYMWZ010000305.1:0-3872 GCA_964394385.1 uncultured Nitrospinaceae bacterium
GGCGAGCGCCTTGGAGAAGCTGATGAGGGCGGCCTTCGAGGCGTTGTAGGTCATGGCCGAGCCCGACTCGCGCCCGGCGATGGAGGCGACGTTCAGGATGGCGCCGCCGCCGCGCTTCTTCATCTCGGGGATGACGAGGCGGGAGAGCCGGACGGCGTGGAAGAGGTTGAAGTCGAACGCCTCCATCCACTCCTCGTCCGTGGTCTCAAGAAGGGGCTTGGGGTTGCTGCCCCCCACGTTGTTCACCAGGATGTCCACCCCGCCGAAGGCCTCAAGCGTCCTTTGAAGAAAAGCCTCGGGCACCCCCTTTTGGGTGACGTCCCCCGCGAAGCCCACCGCCCGCCCCTTGCCCTGGGCGGCGATCTCGCGGACGGCCCGGCCGAGCTCCTCCTTCCCCCGGGCGCTGATGGCCACGTGGCAGCCCTCGGCGGCGAGATCCCTGGCGATGTGGAAGCCGATGCCCCGGCTCCCGCCCGAGATCATGGCCGCCTTGTCTTGGAGCATGAGGTCCATTGGCCCTCCTCCGTCCGGGAAGCCGGGCGGGCGCGGACGCCCGCCCCGGCGCCTCCGGCCCGGCCTAGGCCCGCTCGTCCAGGGTCTGGGCGGCGCGGAGCAGGGTGATCGAGTCCGTCCCGTCCCCGTGCAGGAAGGTCAAGAGGTCCCGGAACATCTTCTCGGTCGGGGTCTCCTTCATGATGCCGATCCCGCCCAGGATGTCGGTGGCGAGCCCGATGGTCTTGAGCGCCACCTGATCGGTGAACACCTTGCCGAAACGGGTGAAGCGGGTGGTGTAGGCGGGGTCGTTCTCGACGCCCCAGCAGATGCGCCACATGAACTGCTCGGCCACCTCGATGTTCATGAGCATCTCGGCCAGCATGTGCTGGATCGTCGGATGCTCGATGATGGGCTTGCCCCCCTGGATGCGCTCCTTGGCGTGCTGGTGGCAGAAGTTGAAGATCCCCCGGCAGATGCCCGTGTTGCAGGCGGGAAGCTCTGCGCTCCCGCGGAAGACCGTGGAAAAGGTCTGGAACCCCTTGTTCACCTCCCCGAGGATGTCGTCCCTGTGGACGCGGACGTTGTCGTAAAAACTCTCCCCGTTCGGGTAGAGGCGGTAGCCCAGCTTGTTGTGGATCTGGCCGTAGGAGACGCCCTCCTCATCCCCCGGGACGAGAAAGCAGGTCGTCCCCTGATGGACGGGCGCCTTGGGGTCGGTGCGCGCAAAGACGAGCATGATCTTGGAGAAGCTCACCAGGGAGCAGAACCGCTTCGCGCCGTTGATGACGTAGTAGTCGCCGTCCCGGACCGCCGAGGTCTTGAGCCCCAGGTTCGGGTCCGGCTGGCGGTAGAGGTTGTCCGAGCCGTAGTCGGGCTCGGTCATCACGAAGGAGCCGACGCAGTCCTCGTCCTCGACGAACATCTTGCCCCACTTCTCCTTCTGGGCCTCCGTGCCGCACTTGAAGAGGGCGCTCGAGAGCTTCCAGCACTGGCTCAGGCACTTGATGGTGCCGATCTCGGTCTGCGCGCCCGTCCAAAGGACGAGCGCCTTGGTCGTGGTATCCGCCCCGATGCCCCCATGCTCCTCGGGGACGGCCATGGTGCGCAGGCCGACTTTGGATGCCTTGTTGATCAACTCCCTGGGATAGCAGTCCCTGGGGTCGGGCATGGCATCCAGCCCGGCGGCGACGGGCGCCACCTCCCGCTCCATGAAGTCCCGCGTGAGCTGGGCCAAGGCGTGCTGCTCCTCGGTGAAGGGGTATTGCATTGGCTTTCCATCCTATAAAAAGAAGGGTCCCGAATGACGTGCGGGGAGTCGGAACAGACGGGAACGCCACCCCGATGGAGTGGGTATCCTCTCCAGTGGGCGGTGTCAACAGTGGGGAGAATTCCGGACAAGTGCCTCCCATCCGGGCATTGCTGGCGGGCGATAATCAATTTCAGCCTAAGCGATCAAACGATTAATGTAGGGGGGATGACCCGACACTACTTTGAGCGGCCTAAAAGGCAGGCAAAACTGAGGATTTATCAAAAATATTGACAATTTATCAAAATTTTCGGACAATAATCGCATGGATAGGATGGGGAGGCAGGAGGCGACAGACTTAGCAAGGCAATCTTAGAAAATGGGTTTATAGAAACTCCACAGCATCAACGAGATCGTGCAATTGAGAGAAATGTGACTTCTCGGGATATTGAACACTATCTAATGATGGGCCGGGTCACAGGAGATCCGGAATGGAACGATCGACATCAGGAATGGAGATACAGATTCGAGGGAGAAGATATAGAAGGGGTGGAATTGACCCTGATCGTGGCTTTTGAGGATGAGGAAACGCTGGTAGTGGTAACTGTTTTTTAGGAGATCTCCATGGGGCATAGATGCAGGGAATGCGGCGAAGAAATGCGCCAGATCGGCGGGCGCTATCATTGGGTTGAAAGCGGCCTCGACAACGTTTACATCGAGGGAGATCAGGTGAAACAGTGGGAATGCCCTAATGGGCACAAGACGGTGCAGATCGGGGCATTGAGGAACCTCTTAGATACATTGGCCAATGCGTTGGTGAACAAGAGGGGACGCCTTACGGGGCCAGAGGTTCGCTATTTGAGAAAGTCGCTTTACTGGAAGGCGGGGAATATGGCCCGAGTCTTGGGCGTTGATGCGGCAACGCTCTCTCGCATCGAAAACGGCCATGTGCCCGTAAGCGCAGCGGTTGATCGTATGGTAAGAATGATTTATCAAAACCCCACTGAGGCCGAGCGCAGACTCTCGGTTCTTACAGACGAACCGGGGCAGAATGAGGAGTTCTTGATCACGGCCACCGGCGCGGGAATAGTCGTGACAACGCAGCTGTGACAAGTGCATCAGCTGTACTCTTGGGCTTCTTCCCGAACAACTGGTAGGGTGGGTTTGAAGCCGGGAGAACGGAGCGAGGGCGTAGCCCGAGCGGAGTTCTCCCGGGACCCGCCCGGCGGGAGGGAGCGAGCATGACCGTCGCCGAGAAGAAGGTGGTCCGGGGGCGGCTGAGCGCCCTGCAACTGGCCGAGGCCCTGGGGAACGTCTCCGAGGCTTGCCGCAGGCGGGGGGTGAGCCGGACCCAGTTCTACGAGTACAAGCGGCGCTTCCAGACGCATGGGCTGGAGGGGCTTCGGGACCTTCCCCCGGTCCACAAGTCCCATCCCATGACGACGCCGCCCGAGGTGGTGGCGAGGATCCTGGCCCTCTCGGCCGGGAACCCCATGTGGGGCTGCAACCGGCTGAGCCACCAGCTGAGGCTGGAGGGCGTCTCGGTCTCGGGCCCCACCATCCAGAGCATCCTGGCCAAGCACGGGGCGGGCTCGCGCTACGAGCGCCTCTTGAAGCTGGAGGAGCGGGCCCAGAAGGAGAAGTTCAAGCTCACGCCTCAGCAGGTGGCGGCCATCGAGCGGGCCAACCCCTGCTTCAGGGAGCGCCACGTCGAGAGCTCGCGGCCCGGGGAACTCATTGCCCAGGACACCTTCTTCGTGGGCCACATCAAGGGGGTGGGCAAGGTGTGGCTCCAGGCCGTGGTGGACACCTTCGGGAGCTGGGGCTTCGCCTACCTGCACACGGGGAAGCTCCCCGAGCACGCAGTCGCCGTGCTCCACAACGACGTGCTGCCGCAGTACGAGGCGTGGGGGCTTGAAGTGAAGGCCGTCCTCACCGACAACGGGCGGGAGTTCTGCGGGACCGAGCGCCACCCCTACGAGCTCTACCTGGCGCTGAACGACATCGGCCACAAGAAGACCCGGGTGAACCGGCCCCAGACGAACGGCTTCGTAGAGCGCTTCAACCGGACGCTCTTGGACGAGTTCTTCCGCAAGGCCTTCCGGGAGAAGTTCTACGAGTCGGTGGAGGG
>CAYMWZ010000306.1:0-3856 GCA_964394385.1 uncultured Nitrospinaceae bacterium
TCCACGCAGGCCGCCCAAACCGCCCGGCGGGGGAAGACGCCGGTCGCCCCGGTGCCCGTCATCCGCTTCGCCGAGCTCGTGCCGGACTGGGGGAGGGCCCCCCTCTTCCACAAGGAGGGGAACCACCGGGCCGTCTTCCGCTACATCGGCGGCCCCCCGGACGCGAGCCCCCCCGCCCCGCTGCCGGGCTGGGACTTCGCCAACGGGGTCGTGATGGCCCCTCCGGGGAACGGGGCGCCCCTCCACGACCACCACTGCGAAGAGTGCCTCATGGTCTGGGAGGGCGAGTTCGAGGTCTACTGGGAGGAGCACAAGACCCGGGCGCGGCGGAGCGTCCGGCTGGGGAAGTACGACGTCATCCGCTTCCCCGCCGGCGTCATGCGCGGCTACCGCAACGCGGGCGAGGAGAACGGCTTCATCTACTACATCCACGGGAGCGGGGAGCACCGCCCGCCCGTCTGGCACGAGAGCCTGCGGGGAGACCTCCCGCCGGAGGCCCGCTTCGAGCCCTACGTCCCCACCCCCGCCTACGACCCGGCCACCCAGGTGGTGCGCTACGAGGATTGCCCGATGAACTGGAACGTCTACCACGAGGCCAAGCTGCCCCAGGGGGTGCGGGGCATCCGTCGCTACGTGGGCGCCGTGGGGGGCGAGCGCGAGGGGGAGGGCCCGCCGCCCTCCCTGGCCGACGGGGAGGTCTCCTTCGTCATCAACGAGAACCGGACGGGATCGGGGGCGCCGCTGCACAACCACCCCGATCTCGAGGAGATGTTCATCCCCGTCGAGGGCCGCTTCGCGGTGTCCTGGCTGGACGCGCGGGGGGAGTACCGCCAGGCCATCCTGGACCCCTGGGACGCCTGCTGGGTCCCCTCGGGGGTGCAGCGCGGCTTCCGCAACGCCGGGCGCGAGTGGGGCAAGCTCCACGTCGTCCAGGGCCAGCCGGGCGCTCCGCCGCCCGAGTACCACCAGGACTACTCCACGCTGAGGCGGTGAGCTCTCCTGGCCGCAAAGCCGCGTCGGGTTGTCCTCTGGCGGCCCGCCTTCCATGCAGGGAATTGCTTGGCGGGCGGCGCTCCCCTCTCCCCTCGGGAGAGGGGATGGGGGTGAGGGAAATGCCGCTCCCGCCGCCGAACCCTCCCTCACCCCGGCCCTCTCCCAGAGGGAGAGGGGGAAGAGCCGATCCCGTCAGGATGTGAGCAGCGGGGTGAGGTTCCCCCCCTCAGGCCCGGGCGAAGAGCGCCACCGAGGCGGCCGCGAAGGCCACCCCCGCCCCCTTGCGGGGCGTCAGGCGCTCCCCGAGGAGGGCCACGGCCAGCACCCCCGTCAGGACGAAGCTCAGCTGGGCGATGGGCGCCACCACCACGGCCTCCCCGTGGGTGAAGGCCACCGCCAGGGCGACGTAGCTCGAGGAGGTGAGCACCCCGCAGGCGAGGGGGATCCACAGGGGGGGGCCCCGGCGCGGGATGGGTTCGCGCCGCCAGAGGGCGAAGGGCACGGCGGTCAGGAACACCCCCGCGCCCTGGGCCGCCGTGATCGCCGCGGGCGGCGCGCCGAAGCGCAGGCCGAGCTTGTAGAACAGCCCCACGAAGCCGAAGAGGCACATCGCCCCGACCGCCAGGAGGAGGGCGCGCCTGTCCCCCCCGGCGAAGAGCGCCCCTCCTCCGCCGATGAGGATGGCCAAGGCCGCCAGCAGGAGGCCCGCCCCCTTGGCCCAGGTCAGGCTCTCCCCCAGGAAGGCGATCGTCAGGGCCGCCGTCACGGCGAAGTTGAGCCGCACGATGGGGACGAGGGCCACCGCCTCCCCGCGGCGCACGGCCATCAGGAGGAACAGGAACGCCGTGAAGGCGAGGAGCCCGTTCAGCAGGCCGAAGAGAACCCCGGGGGCCCAGGCCAGCTCCCCGCGCAGCCAGGCGAGGGCGAAGGCGTTGGGCACGTAGGCGAGATTCTGGACGAGCATGAAGGGCCCGTCCCTCAGCTCCCAGCGCTGGCCCCACTTGTAGAGGAAATCGTTTACGCCGAGGAGCGCCAGGGAGATGAGCGCAAGAAGCACCTCGGGCGGCACGAACCCCTCCTGTGGGCAGATGTCGTCTCGCCGCGGATCTTCCCCGAGAAGCGGGAAAGCGAGGAAAGCGCCGCCTGGAGGAAGCCCTAGGAAGAGGAGACGGCGCTCTTCAGCTCCTTGCCGGGAGCGAATTTGGGAACGGACTTGGCGGCAATGTGGATCGTCTCGCCCGTCTTGGGATTGCGGCCGGTGCGGGCCTTCGACTCCCGGACGGAGAACGTGCCGAAGCCCGAGATCACCACCCTCTCCTTGGACCTGAGGGCGCGGGTGATCCCATCGAGCATGGCGTTGAACATCTCCTCCGCCTTCGACCGCGGAATTTCGCCCGCCGAGGCCATGGTCGCAATGAGGTCGCTTTTGGTCACCGTCGGATCTCCATGCATGTCGGGCAGGATTTTCGAAAAATATACAAAAATGATACGTTGCGCCCTTCGCAAGTGTCAATCCCGAAATGCGGGAAAATCGGCCCCCCGGCCGGCCGGGGGGCCATCCCGGGCCGGAGCCGCCCGGCGGGAGGTGCCCATGGGCCGCGAGTTCCCCCTCCGCCCCATCGTCGGGGTGGGGGCGGTCATCCTGAGGGGCGGGGAGGCGCTCGTGGTGCGGCGGGGGAGGCCCCCCCGGGAGGGGGAGTGGAGCATCCCGGGAGGGGCCCTCAAGCTGGGGGAGAGCCTGGAGGAAGCCTGCCGCCGGGAGGTACTTGAGGAGACGGGGCTCGTGGTCGAGGTCGTCTCCCGCTGCGCCGTGCTCGACCGCATCACCAAGGACTCCTTCGGGCGCATCCGGTTCCACTACGTCCTCATCGATTTCCTCTGCCGCCCCACAGGCGGCGCCCTCCGGCCGGGGGGCGACGTCTCCGAGGCGAAGTGGCATCCCCTGGCCGAGATCCCCTCCCTCCGCCCCATGACCCCGGGCACGGCCCGGGTCATCCAGGAGGCCGCCGAGAAGATGCGCGCCCAGGGCGTCGCCCCCTAGCCGCCCGCCGGGACCCCTTCCGTTTTGACACCCTCCGGGGGGATCGCGCAGAATCGCGCCTGATCCCATCCCGGATGATTCTTCCCCCATCCCCTCGAGGAGCCCGGTGGAAGAGGACGCGCCGCACTCGGAGATTCTGCGCCGCCTGGAGTCGGTCGGGCTCAAGGAGGCCGCCTACGCCCGCCTCAAGGCCCTGGTGGAGCTCTTGGAGCGGGGGGGCGGCGAGCTCCTCGAGCCCCTGGACGCCCACTTCCTCCGGGCCGAGGAGAGCAGCCGCCTCAAGACCCTCTTCTTGCGCCTGGTCAGCCGGGAGCTCGGCGGGCCCTTCGAGGCGCTGCGCCGGCGGGTGGTGGAGATGGGTGAGGAGCCCGACCTGTGGAAGCTGCGCGAGGGGCTAGCCGAGCTGGCCGAGACCGTCTACCGGCTCGACCGCCTCGTGAGGAGCCTCATCGACACCGCCGCCATCGAATCCGGCGTCGTCCAGCTCCGGGAGGGGGCGGTGGACCTCGCCTCCCTGATCAGCGACCGGATCGGCAAGCGGCTCCGCCGCCTGCGCGGCTACCGGATCCAGCCCGAGGTGCCCGCGGGCTCCCTCGTCGTGCGGGGGGACCGGGAGCGCCTCTCCCTCCTCGTGGACGACCTCCTCGACGCCGCCGTCCACCTCTCCCCCCAGGGCGGGACCATCCTCGTCCGCCTGGCGCGCGAGGGAGGGGAGGTCCTCCTCTCCGCCCAGAACCGGACGGCCCGCCTCCCCGCCGGCCGGCTCGGCTCCTTCCTCGAGTGGCTGGGCGGGGACATCGAGGGGGCCGAGGGCCTCGAGGG
>CAYMWZ010000307.1:0-3852 GCA_964394385.1 uncultured Nitrospinaceae bacterium
GGCACCTCGCACTCGAAGCCCTCGAGCCGCTGGCCCCCCGCCACGCGGAAGCGCTCGTATCCCTCCCGTTCGTAGGCCAGCCCGAGCTTGTCGAGCCACCAGAGGGTCATGTCCACGTAGGGCCGCTCGTTCAGCTTGATGGGCTCGACCACGGTCTCCCCCTCCCCGAAGGGGGCGTTCAGGAGGAGGCTCGAGGTGAACTGGCTCGTCGTCCCCTCGACCCGGGTGCGGCCGCCCCTCCAGGGCCCCCTCACGGCGGCGGGCAGCCGGCCGTCCCCGTTCTCGGAGCGCGCCCGGGCCCCCAGGTTCGCGAGGGCCTCGAGGAGGGAGCCCATCGGGCGCCGGCGGGTCTGGGCGTCTCCGTCGAAGCGCGCCTCGCCCTCCAGGATGAGGGCGGCCGTCCCCAGGCCGAGGCGGCAGCTCGTGCCGGAGTTCCCCACGTCGATGAGGCAGCGGGGGGCCTCGGGGCGCCCGGCGAAGCCCTGCACTGTCCAGAGGCCCTCCTCCATGCGCACCTCGGCCCCGAAGGCTTCGTAGACGCGGGCCGCCGAGCGGCCGTCCTCCGAGTCGAGGGGGCGCCTGATGCGGCTCTCCCCCGAGGCGAGGGAGGCCAGGGCCACGGCGCGGATGGAGTGGGATTTCGATCCGGGGACGCTCGTCCGGCCTCGGGCCGCGGAGGGGTGGACGCGCAGGATCATGGGCGGTGGCGGAGGGTCGGCGCGCGGCTCATTCTTCGCCGCTCAGGTATCTCCCCAGCCGGTCCCGGGAGTGCTCGTCGGTGTGGCAATCGACGCAGAGGTTCTCCCAGTTGCTCCCGTCGGGGGGGTTGTTTTTGGGGTTCCCGTCCCTGTGGTGCACCGTGAGCCGGTGGAGGGTCCCTTCGTCGAATTCCCGGCCGCACTTGGCGCAGATCCAGCCGTGGATCTCCAGGGAGCGGCGGCGGTACTCGGCCGCGCTCTTGCCCACGGCCGCCGTGGCGGTCTTCAAGCGCTCGGCCACCTGCTTCGCGCTCTCCCCGGATGGCGCGCCGGGCTTGGCCGCCTGAGGCTTCAGGCGGGGCTTTCGCCGCGGGCCGAACCTCGTGCGGGTCATGACGGGCCTCCCTCCATCCCTCGGGCGGATCCTATCAAAAGGGTTTCGCCCGAGGAAGGCGCTCGCGCGTTGCCGCACCCGAAGGGCGGGTGATAGCATGGCGCGGCCTGAAGGAGGGGCGGATGCGGCTCGGGCGGTTTCGGTGGTGGATGCTCTTGATCCTTCTCGCGGCCTTGGCCCCCTTCGCAGGCGCGGGGGGCCTTTATGGCATCCGGTCGGTGGAGACTTTCAATCCCTTCTGCACCTCGTGCCATTTGAAGGACCACCAGGACTACCTGGATGACGGGAGGCGGAAGAGGGAGGCCGTGCGCACCCTGAGCGGCTGGCACCTGGCCGGGGAGAAGGCCGGGTGCATCTCCTGCCACGGAGAGGACGGGATCGCCGGGATGACCCGGACCACCTGGCTCGCCTCGAAGGATCTCCTCAAGTTCATCGCGGGCGCCTACGAGCAGCCCTCCCGCGTCTTCCACCCCATCCTCAACAACGACTGCCTCAAGTGCCACCCGGAGGAGAGGATCCTCAGGCTCCCGGACGGCGCCTTCCACGCCATCATCGACCACGCCCAGCTCAAGGACGCTTGCGTCGATTGCCACAGCGGCCACCGGGCCGGCGGACGCAAGGAGAAGACCTTCCTCGTCCCGGCCGTGGCGCAGCCCCGCTGCGACGCGTGCCACAAGGATCTGCGCCAGAAGGTGCAGGTGGGGAGATCGTCTCCTCCGGGGCGGGAGGCCTCCCGCATCGCCCTCGCGGGCGCCTCTCCCCCGAAGGATCCCTAGAAGGAGGGCATCGCGGGCGAATCTTCTCTTGTGGCTGAGGCCGCGCCGGATTAATGGTGGCCCGCCGCCCACGAGAAGGTCACCCCGTGGGGGGCGGCGCCCGTCTTGATGCGGGCGAGGACCTTGTGCTCCCGGGCGTCCACCACGTGGACGAAGTTCCGGTAGCGGCTCGTCACCCAGAGCTCGCCCCCGTCGGGGGTCACCCCCAGCATGTCGGGCCCGCCGGGGACGGGGATCTGGCGCACGACCCGCCGGCTCGCGGGTTCCACGACCGAAACGGTGTCGGCGTTCCGGTTCGAGACGAAGAGGGTCTTCCCGTCGGGCGCGAGGGCGAGGCCGTGGGCCCCCTTGCCCGTCTCAAACTTCTCCTTCACCTCGAGCGCCGCCACGTCGATGACGGCCACCTTCCCCTCCCCGTAGAGGGCGACGAAGGCCTCCTTCTTGTCGGGCCCCAGATGGATGTCCACCGGGCGCAGCCCCACGGTGATCTGCTTGGCCACCTTCCACTCCCGGGTGTCGATGACGGAGACGGTCTGGGACTTCTCGTTCGTGACGAAGAGGAGCGAGCCCTCCTCGTTGAAGGCGAAGTGGTTCGGCTCCTTGCCCGTCGGGATCTGGTGGAGTTTTTTGAGGCTCTGGGCGTCGTACACGTCCACGATGCCGAGCCGGGTGTTCGTGACCACCATGTGGCGCCGCGGCCGGTCGTAGAAGAGGTTGTAGGGATCCCGGATGTTGGGGATGAGGCGGACGGGCTGGTGGGTCGCGAGGTCCACCACCGTGAGGCTGTCGCTGTGGGTGTTGCCGACGTAGAGGAACTTCCCGTCCAGGCTGTGGAGCATGTGGTGGGGGTACTCCCCCACGGGAAACGTGCGCACCACCTTGCGGCCCTTCCGGTCGACGACGGATACCGTGTTCGCGTCGCTGTTCGTGATGTAGACCATCTGGTCCTGGCCCTCGGAGGCGAGGGCCGCTCCCTCTCCTCGGGCCCCGACCAGGGCCAGGGCGATCCCCAGGCCGGCCAGCCTGCGCGATAGACGCATTCCCCTCATCGGACGCAATTCCTCCTCCTTGGCGGGCCGATCCGCACCGGCTAGCTGAACCCGTAGAGCTCCCGCGCGCTCTCGGCCATGACGCGCTGGCGGAGGGCCTTCTCCATCCCCTGCGGGAGGGCCTGGAGGGGGGAGTCGAAGTCCCAGTGGGGATAGTCGGTGGCGAAGAGGAGGGTTTTCCCGGCCTGGATCATCTCGAACATCTGGAGGAGGTGATCGGGCCTCTCGGGCTCCTCGATGGGCTGGGTGGTCACCCGGAAGTGGTCGAAGAAGTACTCGCTCGGCGGGCGCTTGAGCCAGGGGACCTCGCGGCGCAGCCCCCGGTAGTTCTTGTCCAGCCGCCAGAGGAGGCCCGGCAGCCAGGCCACCCCGCCTTCGATCAAGACCACCTTGAGCCTGGGGAAGAGCTCGAAGACCCCCTCGCAGATGAAGCTCGCCACGTGGGTCATGAAGGCCTGGGTCATGGCGGTGTGCCATTCGATGTAGAAGCTGGGCCAGCCCGAGGCGGTGGGGGGGTGCGCGGTGCCGGCCCCGGTCCCGCCGAAGTGGATGCCGATGGGGAGGCCGCGCTCCTCGGCGGCGGCCCAGATGGGGTGATAGCGCCGCTGGCCGTAGGGCGCGTGCGCCCCCGCCGGGAGGAGGACCTGGGCCATCTCGGGCCGCTCCCCCAGCCGCTCGATCTCGCGCACGGCGAGGGCGGGGTCCTGGGCCGCGACGGTGATGGCGCCCCTGAGGCGGGGGTCCTTCTCGAGCCAGTGCTCGGTGGTCCAGTCGTTGAAGGCCGAGGCGAGGGCCGCCCCGAACTCGGGGATGCCCATGAAGGAGACGTTGTAGAAGTTGCCGTTCAGGATGGCGTGGCTCACCCCGTAGGCGTCGAGGAGCTGTTCCTGGAACAAGGGGAGGGAGGAGCCGGCCGGGCCCCCTCCCGGCGGGAT
>CAYMWZ010000308.1:0-3851 GCA_964394385.1 uncultured Nitrospinaceae bacterium
CCCAGAGCGCGACCGGGGGGACCTCCCTCTTCACCGGGGTAAACGCCCCGGCCCTCCTGGGCGAGCACCTCCAGGGCCTGCCCAACGCCCTCCTCCGGGAGATCCTGAGCCGGGAGGGGCTGCTCCGCAAGGCACGGGAGCGGGGGGCTCGGGTGGACTTCGCCAACGCCTACACCCACCGGTATTTTGCGCGCGGGGCGGCCCGCCACCGCTCGGTCACCACGGTCGTGGCCGAGAGCGCGGGACTGCGCCTCAAGCGGCTCGAAGACCTCCGGCGCGGGGAGGCCCTCTATCGGGATTTCACGAACCGCCTCCTCCGGGAGCAGGGCCACGATCTGGAGCCCCTCACCCCCGAGGAGGCTGGCGCCCGGCTGGGGGCGATGGCCAAGGGGAGTGATCTCCTGATTTATGAATATTTTCAAACAGATATCGTAGGACATCGAGGGAGTTTCGAGGAGGCCAGGGAGGTGCTGTCGGACCTCAACCTCTTCCTGGAGGCGGCCCTCGGGGCGCTGGATCCAGGCCGGGACACCTTCCTCCTGAGCAGCGACCACGGAAACGTGGAGGACATGAGCCACCCCGCCCATACCCCCCATCCCGTGCCCGTCCTCCTGTGGGGAAAAGGGACTGAAAACTGGCCCCTTGAGGGGGATGACCTCTCCATCTGCGGGGTGGCGCCCGGGGTTCTGTCCCTCATCTTGGGCCATTAGCCCCCTCCGCCTGCCATATTCCAGGAGTAAAAAAACGGTTTACCCGCCCATTGCGCGTTGACTTTGAGAATTTTTGTCTATACATTTGTTTTCCCTGGAATTAGCTTTTGTTTTCTTGGTCCCTGGTCGGAGAGGCGGATGGCCAAGCCGGCGCCAACCATCGAAGAGGGGCTTGGCCCCTACCTCCGGCGCGAGCGCGAGGAGCGGGGGATCTCCATTCGCGAGGTCTCGGACCAGACCCGCATCCGCACGTTCTACCTCGAGCGCATCGAGACGGGGGAGTATGACCGCCTTCCGGCCATCCCCATCGCCCGAGGATTCGTCCGGGCCTACGCCACCTCCATCGGGGTCGATTCGGATTCGGCGGCGCGGCAGTTTGACCGCGAGGTGGCACACCGCCTCGAGGAGGCGAAAGAGCCGGCCCTGTCGGAGCGGATCGCCTTCTCGGACATCGCCCCCCGAAGAGGCGGGCAAATGTTGTTCGTCTCGGTCGCTGCCGTGGCGTGTTTTCTTCTCGTGAGCGGCGTCCTCCTTTGGTTCCTCCGTGGAAAGACCGAGCGCCTCGTGCCGCTTGCCGGGTTGGCCGAGCGCGTCAAGGCGGCCGCGGGCCCTGCGATCGGCCAGTTGCCCCAGATGTGGAATCGGGAGGCCTCCCCCCAGGGTGCCCCGCGCGCGGGGGCGGCGGCCCCGGCGAGAAGGCCCGCCGCCGGGGGGAGCGGGTCGAATGGAGGGGTGACGGGTAAGGGCTCTCCCCCCGAGGGGGGGGCGGCGCTCCCAAGCCCTGGCCCGGGGGGGAGGGAAAAGGCCGTCTCCGCCTTGTCTTCCGCCCCCCTGGAGAGCCAGGCGCAATCCCCCCCGCCGGCCGCGCCGGCCGGCCCCTCCGTGGAGGCTTCCCCCGTCCCCTCCCCGGTGGAGGGGCGGCTTGCGTTAAGGGTTCTGGCTTTGGAAGATACCTGGGTCCGCATCGTTGTGGACCAGAAAGAAACCCAAGAGTTGCTTCTCATGGCGGGGAACGAAAAAAATTGGCGGGGCGCCGAGCGGTTCATTCTCACGGTGGGCAACGTTTCGGGTACCCAGGTCTCGCTCAACGGCGCGAAGATCTCGCTCCCTCAAACTTCTTCGAACATCGTGCGGGACTTCGTCATCACGGAAAAACTCCTGAACTGACCCGAGGGCGGCCTTGTCGGGAGCGCGGAGGGGGCTCTCCCTCCGTTCCCCCGACGCGGGCCGCGCGCTTGGGGATCCTCGGGCGGCGTTCCGTTTTATGATCGGCCAACTTCTCTCCCTCCTCTCCCGGCCCAGGGGCAATCGGCGCGTCCGCCTGCGCGGGGCCAGCGAAGCCTCCCGGGGGTGGTGGCTGTCGCGCCTGGCGAGCGCGAGCCGCGCTCCCCTCCTCTTCCTTGAGACCGACGCCCGCCGGCTCCGCCAGGTGGAGGCGAACCTCCGCCTCTTTCTGGGCGCGGGGGAGGACGGCGGGGGCGGCGCTCCTGTCTTCGTCTTTCCCGCATGGGACGTCTACCCCTTCGCCCGCCTCTCGCCTTCGAGCGGGGTCGTGGGGGAGCGGATGGCCGCCCTCGACTTCCTCCTCGGGGGCGGGGCCGGGATCGTCCTGACCACCCCCGAGGCGCTCGCGGGGCGGATTCCCTCCCTCGCCCGCCTCCGGGAGGGGGCGGTTTCCTTGCGCGAAGGGGCCGAAATCGACCGAGACGGCTTCCTGGCCGGCCTCGAAGGGCTCATGTACCAGCGCCGCTCCATCGTGGAGTCCCCCGGGGAGTACGCCGTCCGGGGGGGGATCGTGGACTTCTTCTCGCCCCAGGAGAGGTGCCCCATCCGCTTGGAGTTGAAGGGAGACGAGGTCGACTCCCTGCGCGAGTTCCACCCCCAGACCCAGCGCACCCTCAGGAGCCGCTCGGCGGTGCGCGTCTTTCCCGCCCGGGAGTTGCTCTTGACGCCGGAGGAGCGCGAGCGGGGAGCGGCCGAGCTGCGGCGGGCGGCCGGGGAGGACCCGGAGCTCGCGCGGCGGGTGGAGCGGCTGGTCGACCTGCTCCATGTCGAAGGCCATTTTCCCGGCCTGGAAGGGCTGGCCCCTCTCTTCGTGTCCCGGCTGGAGAACTTCTTCGACGCGGTTCCGGAGGGGGCCCTCTGGGTGCTGAACGACCCCGAGGCGCTCGCCTCGGCGGGGAGGAAAATGTGGGCCGATCTGGAGGAGGAGGCCTCCCTCGCGGCCGAGCGCGGATTGATCGCCTATGAGCCGGGGCGGATGTGGCTCCGCCCCGAGGAGATTTCCCAGAGGCTCTCCCGCAGGCCCCGCCTTGAGCTAGATCCGCTGGGGCTGGACGCCCCGCCCGGGCAGGAGGGGGCGGAGGGAAGGGGGGCGTCCGTCCTCGTGGCCGAGCACCTCTCGCCCATCCGCGGGAGGGTCGGCGCCTTCCTCGAACAGCTCGCGGCCTGGCGGGGGGCGGGGGAGCGGGTCGTCCTCGTGGCGGCCGAGCGGACCCAGGCCCTCCGCCTCCAGGCGCTTCTCCGCGAGCGCGATCTGGGAGTGTCCCTCCTTCCGCCGGGGGCCTGCCTCCTCGACGGGGAGGAGGGGGTGATCCTGGCCGAGGGGCGGCTCTCCTCAAGCTTCCGCCTCCCCGAGGAGAAGCGGGTTTTCTTCCGCGCCGAGGATCTGCTCGTCACCTCCCTCAGCCGCCTCCGGCGCCGCGCGGGCAGGGGCCGGCCCGGCGATGGCCTGCGCGACCTCAGGGCGGAGGACTACGTGGTCCACGTCGATCATGGGGTGGGCCGCTACCTGGGGAGCCAGATCATCGACCATCCCGAGGGGGAGGACGAGTTCCTCACTATCGCCTACGCGGGCGGGGATAAGCTATACGTCCCGATGGACGACGTGGACCGCGTGCACATCTACCGCGGGGCGGGCGGGCCGCCCGCGCTGGACAAGCTGGGCGGGGCGCGTTGGGGGAAGACGAAGCGCGGGGTGAAAAAATCCCTCCACGCCGTCGCCCGCGACCTCGTGCGCCTCTACGCCGAACGCGGCCGGGCCCCGGGCTTCTCCTTCCTCGCCGAGGGTGCCTGGGACCGCGAGGTGGCCGGCGGCTTCGAGTACGAGGAGACCCCCGACCAGGATAACGCGATCCGCGA
>CAYMWZ010000309.1:0-3850 GCA_964394385.1 uncultured Nitrospinaceae bacterium
CGGCCCTGCGCCGGGCCGTCCTTGATCTCCTCGTAGCTCAGCCCCGTGATGTAGGAGAGATAGCTCGGAAAGAGGGGCAGGACGCAGGGGGAGGCGAAGCTCAAGAGCCCCGCGGCGAAGGCCAGTCCCAGGGAGACGGTGTCGGGCGTCATGCCTCACCCCGTTTGCGGCGCGGTCGGGCGATCATTCTACCACGACCCGCGCGAAGGCGCTCCCCTCGGCGAGGGGGAGCCCGGTGACGAAGTAGTTGAAGGTCCCCGGCCTGACGAAGGCGGCGCTCGCCGTGCCGCCCGGGCCGAAGGCGGCGCTCACGTAGGTTCCGTCCGGCGCCAGGAAGAAAAGCGTCGGCGCCCGGGTCGAGCGCCGGAGCGAGTCGCCCTCGTTGAACACGACGGAGGAGTAGCCCGCCGTCGCGTTGAACCAAATCACGGTGACGCCCCGCTCGATCCGCACCTCCCGCGGGAACACCCCGCCCGCGTCGATGCGGACCACCCGGAACTTTCCGAAACCGGGGAGCGGCGCGTCGCCGGCCGGGGGGGCGGCCGGGGCCGTCTGCGCCAGGGGCCCCGCCTGGGCCCCGAGCCAAAGCACCCCTCCCACGAATGCGAGAACCATCAAAAGCCGCAGGTTATTCCCCGCCGCCCGCGCCCGCCTCCTCAACCTCTCCTCTCCTTCGCGGCGTCGAACGGATCGCGGATCTTGATGGTGTCCTCCCGGCCCGGGCCCGTCGAGACGAGCCAGATCTTCCTGGCCGTCAGGCGCTCCAGGTAGGCGAGGTAGTCCTTCGCCCGGGGCGGCAGATCACCGAAGGAGCGCGCCCCCGAGGTCGAGGTCATCCAGCCGGGGAAGTCCTCATACACCGGCTCGCACCGCTCCAGGGTGCCCGTCTCGGCGGGGAAGGTGGTGAGGCGCTTGCCGCCCACCTCGTAGGCGACGCAGACGCGGATCGTCTCCTGGTTGTCGAGGATGTCGAGCTTCGTCACGACCAGGGCGTCCATCCCGGCCACCTGGACGCTGTGGGAGGCGGCCACCGCGTCGAACCAGCCGCACCGGCGGGGCCGGCCGGTCGTCGCCCCGTACTCGCTGCCCTCGGCGCGCAGGCGCTCCCCCTCCTCGCCCCGGATCTCGGTGGGGAAGGGCCCCTGGCCCACGCGGGTGCAGTAGGCCTTCATGACGCCCAGCACGCCGTCCAGCCCCCCGTAGGGGAGGCCCAGGCCGCTCAGCGCGCCGCCCACCCCCGTGTTGCTCGAGGTGACGAAGGGATAGGTCCCCATGTCCAGGTCGAGGAGGATGCCCTGCGCCCCCTCGAGGAGGATCCGCTTGCCGGAGCGGAGGGCCTCCTGGATCTCGGCGTCCGTGTTGCGGATGTGGGGAGCCAGGATCTCGCGGACCCGGCTGCACACCTCGAGGTTGTGCTTCTCGTCGAGGGCCAGCCGCTCCTCCCCGGAGAGGTCGATGTCCCCGAGGATGCGCCTCTTTAGGGCCAGGCTCACCCGGATGCGCTCGGTGAGGATCTTCTCGTCGAGAAGATCCGACACGCGCACCCCGAGGCGGGCGGCCTTGTCCGAGTAGGCGGGGCCGATGCCCCGCCCGGTCGTCCCGATGCGGTTGACGCCAAGGAGGTCCTCCATGTGCGCGTCGAGCACCTTGTGGTAGGGCATGATGAGGTGGGTCCGCTTGCCGACGATGAGGTTCTCCCCGACCTCGACCCCCATCGCGCGCAGGCTCTGGATCTCCTCCACCAGGGCGAGCGGGTCCACCACCACGCCGGACCCGATGATGCACCGCACGTGGGGGTGGAGGATCCCCGTGGGCACGAGGTGGAGGATGAACTGCCTGCCGTCCAGGACGACGGTGTGGCCGGCGTTGGCCCCGCCCTGGTAGCGGGCCACCACGTCGGCGCGCCCGGAGAGCCAGTCGATGACCTTCCCCTTGCCCTCGTCGCCCCACTGGCCCCCCAGAACAGCCAGGACGGTCATGGAGGGGCCTCCCTCTCTCCGACATGGGCTGCCGCCTCGGCGGCCGAGGAGAAGCGGCCAAGCTCCCTCCCCGAGGGCTCCAGCATCCGCACCCGGCCGGCCCGCCCCCCCTTGCGCTCCACCACGAGGCAGCGGGAGACCCCGGTGCGCCGGGCGTACTCCAGCGAGGCGGCCAGGTCGCGGCGGATGATGTCCCGGGCGACGCGCCAGCCCGACGCCCGCAGGGCGCGGGCCAGCGTGATGCCGATCCGCTTCTCGCGGGTGAAGTCGATCACGAGGAAATCCGCCCCCGCGCCGGCGCCGTCCTCCTCGGGCGCGACCCGCAGGAGCTGATCGAGGTCGATCGCGAACCCCGTCCCCAGGCCGTCCGTCCCGTAGAGCCCGAGGAGCCTGTCGTAGCGCCCGCCGCCGCAAACGGGATACCCCGAGCCCTCGACGAAACCCTCGAATATCACCCCCGTATAATAGTCGAAGTTGCGGAAATCGCTCAGGTCGAATATGACCCGCTCGGCCAGCCCGTAGAGCTCGAGCATCCGGTGCACCCGCGCGAGCTCGCTCAGGGCCCGGCGGGAGGACGCGTTCCGCACCCGCGCCCGGGCCAGCACCTCCACCCCCCCGAAGAGCCCGGGCAGATCGAGAAGCGCCCGGGCCTCCTCCCTCCGCCCGGGGAGGCCGCGGACGAGGCCCTCCAGCCCCGAGGCGTCCCGCCGCGCCACCGCCTCGAGCACCTCGGCCCGGCGCCCCGCCTCGAGCCCCAAGGCGTCGAGCAGGCCCCGGAGGAAGGCCGTGTGGCTCATGGACATGCGGAACCTCTCCACCCCGTTCCTCCGCAGGCACTCGACCGCGATGGCGATCATCTCGACGTCGGCCTCGAGGGAGACCAAGCCGATCAGCTCCACCCCCGCCTGCCAATACTCCCGCTGGAGGAGGCCCGCCACATAGGCGTGCCGGAAGACGTTCGTGAGGTAGCACAGGCGCAGGGGGCGCGGCTGGTCGGCCAGGAGGGTGCCCGCCACGCGGGCGATCTGGGGGGTCATGTCCGCCCGCAGGGCCAGCATGCCCCCCGACTCGAGGTCCACGAGGCGGAAGGTCTCCACGTCCCGCACCTCCTCCCCGGGCCGGGGAGCGTAGAACTCGAAGGCGGGGGTGACGATCTCGCGGAAGCCCCAGCGCCCGAAGACCTCGAGCAGCCGCGCCTCCACTTGGCGCTTGCGCCGGGCCTGGTCGGGAAGGAAGACCTTCGAGCCCGCCGGCATGGCCTTCATGGATCCGCCCGCGTTCATCTCCCTGGCGCCCCCTGGACTCCGCCCGTCAGAGGCGGACGAGCCTCGCGTCGTAGATGTTCGGGATCGAGCGGACCTCCTCCATCACCTCGTCGGGGATGGGGTCGTCGAGCGTCAGGACGGCCACCGCCCGATCGTGCTTTTGCGTGCGCCCCAGCTGCATTCCGGCGATGTTGATGTGGTGGTTGCCCAGAAGCGTGCCGATCCTCCCGATCATGCCGGGGCGGTCCTCGTTCGTGAAGACCAGCATGTACCCCTCCAGCACGAC
This sequence comes from uncultured Nitrospinaceae bacterium, assembly GCA_964394385.1. Taxonomy (GTDB): domain Bacteria; phylum UBA8248; class UBA8248; order UBA8248; family UBA8248; genus CAYMWZ01. Next base: position 3,531 of record CAYMWZ010000309.1, read on the forward strand.
GTCCACGCTGAACTGGTCGATCCGCACGATCCGGGGCTCACCCTCGCGGATGAAGGTTCCCGCCACCGAGCGCTCCCCCTCGTCCGTGGTCATCTTGAGCTCGATGAGGTCATTGTAGACGGGAATCTCGCTGCGCGCCGTGGCCACGACCTCGATGCCCCGCTCCTTGGCGAGGAGGGGCCCGTTGACCAGGTTCACGCGCGCGGTGCGAAACTCGGCCAGGATCTCTCCCGCTGGTCGGGCGTTGTGATTGGCCTGGTGAGTCTTCTGATTCGTCAGGTCTGCAGCGGTGAGTGTCTCCGCAGCCGCAAGAAAGTCCT
>CAYMWZ010000310.1:0-3816 GCA_964394385.1 uncultured Nitrospinaceae bacterium
CTGGAAGAACCCCCCCGTGGGCCCCCCGTCGGGGAGGAGGGCGAGCCAGGAGGGGGTGTCCGCCCCCTCCTCCGGAGAGAGCGGCGCGCCCCGGCCCCCCATGTCGGTCCGCACCCAGCCGGGGCAGCACGCGTTCACCAGGATGCCGCTTCCCTTGAGCTCATCCGCCAGGATGCGCGTCAGGGCATTGAGACACGCCTTCGAGATCCGGTAGCCCGCGTAGCCCCCGCCCTGCATCTCGGCCAGGCTCCCGAACCAGCTCGAGACGTTCACGATCCGCCCCCCGCCCGTCTTCTTCATGAGGGGGATGAGCTCCTGCGAGACGCGCAGGGGGCCGTAGAGGTTCGTCTCCATCGTCTCCCGCAAGGTGTTGAGGTCGAGCCCGAGCCCGGAGAGATTCCGGTCGAGGAGGACCGCCGCGTTGTTGACCAGGATGTCGAGGCGGCCGAGCTCGCGCCCCAGGTGCTCCGCGAGGGCGCGGGCCGAGGCCTCCTCGCGCACGTCGAGGGGGTGGAAGCGGACGTCCAGGCCCTCTCCCTTGAGCTTGGCCGAGGCGGCCTCCCCCCGCCGCTCGTCGCGGGCCGTCAGGAGGACCCGGCAGCCCTCTCGCGCGAGCCTGCGGCAGATGGCGAAGCCGACCCCCTTGTTCCCGCCCGTGACGGCGGCGACCTTCCCCGAGGACATCGAGCCCTCCCCCCGAATCCCGCGCGCGCCTTTGGGCTCTGCGTTCCCCTCATGATATATCAAGGATGCCGGCGCGCCGCACGGGCGGCGCCGAGCCGAGGAATCGCCCCATGCCCCGCCGGGTCCATCTCCTCCTCTTCGACGTGGACGGCACGCTCCTCATGAGCGGGGGGGCGGGTGCGCGGGCGCTCGACGCGGCGTTCCACGCCCTCTTCGGCGTCGAGGGCGCGATGCGCGTCGTCCGCCCCCACGGGAAGACCGACCCCCTCATCTGCCAGGAGATGTTCCGGGCCCACCTGGGGCGGGAGGGCGCGGAGGAGGAGGTGCGCGCCCTCATGGCGAAGTACATCGAGCTCCTCCCCGGCTGCGTGGCCGGGTCGCGGAACTACCGCCTCATGCCGGGCGTCCCCGAGCTGCTCGAGGCCCTCCCCCGGCGGGGGGACGTGGCCATGGGCCTGGGCACGGGCAACTTCGAGGAGGGCGCCCGGATCAAGCTCCGGCGCGGGGGGATCAACCACCACTTCCCCTTCGGGGGCTTCGGCTCGGACTCCTCCGACCGGGCGCAGCTCCTGGAGAGGGGCTTCCGCCGGGGGGAGGAGCGGGTGCGCCGGGAGGATCCCGACGCCCGGATCCTCCGCTGGGCGATCGGGGACACCTGGCGCGACGTCGAGGCCGGGCGCGCCTGCGGCGCCCGCACGGTGGCCGTCGCCACGGGGGGCGACACCCTCTACCGCCTCGCCGCCGCCGCGCCGGATCACCTCTTCGCTGACTTCCGGGCGGACGGGGCGTTTCTCAAGCTGCTGGATCAAAATGCGTAAGGGCGTTCAATTGAACGCTCCTGCAACGTGCGCACGGGAGGATCCATGCCAAACAAACCTTATCCTTGCACCCCTTCGGAACTGGCCGAGGTGTACCGCAAGCTCCCCGGCTGGACGCGCGGCGAGGTCGCGGGTCTCACGGAGGCTCAGCTCGACCGCACGGGGCCGGAGGAGTGGGCATGGTGGTCTCCCCGGCGGCAGGTGAGCCACATGGCCTACGTCATCACGCGATGGCTCATGGTGCTCTACGGCGCGGTGTCGCTCCCCTGGCAGCCGGTGGACATGAGCCAGTTCTGGACCTTCATCAACAGCATGGAGGACGACCGCCGCTTCTCGGCTGCCCGCTACGGCGACCTCGCCTGGCTGCTCGCGAGGCTCGAGGAGTCCTGCGGCGAGGCGGCGGAGCGCGCGGCCGGCCCCGGAGAGGAAGGGAAGGCGCTCCTCTTCGTCTTCGGCGCGGACGCCCGCGTGGGGGCGAGCCCGGACCGCGTGGTGGACCTGTGGGGGCGCTCGGCCACCTGCCATCCGGACGGGATGGCGCGCGACCCCGCCCACCCCCACGCCTTCCGCATGACGCCTCTCGCCGCCCTGCGCCACGGCCTGTGGGACGGCCTCATCCACCTCCGCTCGCTGCGCCTGCACCGCGGGGCGATGGGCCTCGCCCCCGCCCATCCCGAGGCCCCCGTGGGCGGCTACGAAGCGGCCTACCCCGTCCGGTGACGGCCGAGCGCACCCGCCGCCGGAGGAACCTCCTCTTCTGGCTGGCGTTCGCCCTCTTCGCGGGGACGGCGGGCGCCGTCCTGTTCCTGTCGGAGCCGCTCTTCCTGCGGGAGGCGGGCGTCAAGGCGAGCCTCCTCGAGCGGGCGGCGGGCCTCAGGGGCCTCCCCCCCGCGCGCGTCACGGGCGAGGCCGGCAAGATGCTCAAGGCCTACCTCGACGCCTCGAAGCCGGTGAACCGGGTCGAGACCGAGATCGCCGAGGCCTCCGCGGAGCGGCTCGCCTTCACGCTCCTCCTCCCCTGGGCCGAGGTCGACCCGAAGAAGCAGCGCCAGCGGGCCGAGTCCGTCGCCCGCCTGGCCGCCGAGATGCTCCAGGCCGCGGGCGCCGAGGGGGCCGCCGTCCTCGTGCGGGTCCGCCGCTTCCGGAAGGACTCGACCGAGAGCGACCCTGTCGGGAGCTACGTCCACCGCCCGGCGGGGGGAGGCTTTGAGTGGCGGGAGGGCGGCGCCTGAGGCGCAAAAAAAACGGCGGCCGAGAGACCGGCCGCCGTTTTTTGTCCGCTTGGGGCGCCTAGACGCTTGCTTCCTTGGCCGTGTCCTTCCTCACGTTGGCCGCCTGGAGCCCTTTCGGGCCCTGGACAATTTCGAAGATGACCCGCTCGCCCTCCTGGAGGGTCTTGAAGCCCTCCGCCTGGATGGCGGAGAAGTGGACGAACACGTCATCCCCTCCCGCCTGCGAGATGAATCCGTACCCCTTGGCGTCGTTGAACCACTTCACGGTTCCCTCTGGCACTGACGTTCTCCTACTGCGATGCAAATGCGGCGGCGCGACGCGGTACACCCCGCGGACGCGGCTCAGCCGCGACCGAAAAAGCTCGTTGGGCCGGACCTTTCTGGATGGGGGATGAGGATGATGGGAGCGTCCGCCAATCGAGAGGTTCCACCCTTCCGCCGCCCGCGCCCTTCGCGGGCGGGCCGAAAATCAAGCTACTACAAGGCGCCCGGCCGCGCAAGGGGGATTTTTTTGGGCCCTCCGGGGCCTCCCCGCTTTGCCGGGGGGGCGATTTTCTTTATGGTGGAGCCCCAATCCCGCGGGGATGCCCCCGCCCGGAGGAGCCGCATGCCGCTTAAAAGCGTCGCCATCCTGAGCCCGGGGGACATGGGGAGCGCCGTGGGGCGCGCCCTGGGGGCCTCGGGCCTGGACGTCACGACCTGCCTTGCGGGCAGGAGCGCCCGCACCCGCAAGCTGGCCGAGCGGGGCGGCTTCCGCGAGGCGCCCTCGCTCGAGGCCATGCTCGGCGAGGCCGACCTCGTCCTCTCCATCCTCCCCCCCGCCGCCGCCCCCGAGGCCGCCCGGCGGGTGGCCCGGGCCATGGCCGCCTCGGGCGCCAGGCCCCCCTACGCCGACATGAACGCCGTCTCCCCCCAGACCGCCCGGGGGATCGGGGAGGAGATCGCCCGCGCCGGCGCCCCCTACATCGACGGCGGCATCATCGGCCCGCCCCCCGGGAGGGGGAGGACCTGCTTCTACGCGAGCGGCCCCGGGGCGCCCATCCTGCGGGAGCTGGACGGGCGGGGCGTCGAGGTGCGCCTCT
>CAYMWZ010000311.1:0-3809 GCA_964394385.1 uncultured Nitrospinaceae bacterium
GGCCCGTTCGTCGCCGACGCGCGAGAGCGCGAGCGCGACGGCCTCGAACGCCCTCGGCTCCTTGCGGTTCGCGTCGAGCGCCTCGATGAGCGCCTTCACCGGACCCCGCTCGCCGCGCTCTCCGATCGCCTCGGCCAGCTTCACGCGGACCTCGGCGGACGAGTCTCCAAGGAACTTGGCCATGACCTCGCCGGAACCCGGAAGGTGGAGGCGCGCGAAGTCCTGAATCCCCCGAAGGCGATCCGCGGGGGCGCCGCCCCAACCGACCTGAGCCGCGCCCTCGCCTACGCCGCGGCGCTGCGCATCGCGCGCTTCGGCACCTCGAACGAGTTCTCCGACTGGGACACCGCGCTCCACAGCTTCACCTACGCGAACGCCCTCCACCAGGCGCTCAAGCGCGTTGGGCACGGGAACGGCTTCTGCGAGGGGACGCGGGGGGTGTTCCACGGGGCGGTCTCGGTCTACTTGAACCGCTTCCTGAACGTCCCGCCCGCCCGCCTGCCCGGCGAGCGGGGGGAGTCCCTGGACGACCTGCCCGCGGAGGCGGAGGAGTTGAGGCGCCTCCTCCTCGACGCCTTCGACCGGCAGCAGCAGGTCAACCCCGCGGCGCGCCTGGTGGCCCGTTACCTGGGGCTCGGCCATCCCGCCGAGCCCCTCCTCGCCACCCTGGCCCACGCCCTCCTGCGCGAGGACGCCTCCTTCCACACCTACCAGATGTTCGAGGCGGGGGTGCGCCAGTGGCGCGAGTGGGGTGGGGCCGAGGAGGGCCGCCACATCCTCGTCGCCGTGGCCCGCTACCTGGCCGCCCACTCCCCGACCGAGCGGGCGGAGTTCCAGACGGCGACCATCGCGAGGCGGCTTCAGGGCGGGGGGAGGTTTTATGAAGAAGAGGGGGAGGAGAGCTCCTAGGGGGGCGCACCCTCAGATGGAGTAGAGTTCCCCTCCGTCCACCTGAAGCGCCGTCCCCGTGATGTAGCTCGCCCGCTCGCTCGCCAGGAAGGCCACGGCGGCCGCGAACTCCTCGGGCTCCCCGAGGCGGCCCATGGGGACGTCCTTCAGGATCTCGGCGCACACGGCCTCCTCGCTCCGGCCGCTCTCGGCCGCCATGCGGCGGATGCGCTCGGGCCAAGTGGTGGCGAAGCGGCCGGGGTTCACGGCGTTCACCAGGATCCCGTCCTTCACAACATCGAGGGAGAGGGTCTTCGCGAAGCTGAGGAGGGCGGCCTTGGCCGCGTTGGAGGTCGCGCGGCGGGGCCGGGGCTGCTTGCTGCTGGTCGAGCCCGTCATGATGATGCGGCCCCAGCGCTGCCGCTTCATGTGGGGGATCACGAGCCGGCAGAACTCCCACGCGGCGAGGAGGATGCCCTCCAGCGACTGGCTCCAGTCCTCCCGCGCCACCTCGAGAAAATCCTTGGTGATGCTCCGCCCGGCGTTGCTGACGAGGATGTGGACGGTGCCGAAGTGGGCGACGGTCTCCTCGACCACGCGTGCGACGTCGGCGGCCACGCCCACGTCCGCCCGCACGGCGAGGACGGCCCCCTCGGAGACCTCCTGGATCTCCCGCTTGGCCTCGGCCAGGCGCCCCTCCCTGCGGGCGCAGATGGCCACGTCGCAGCCCTCCCGCGCCAGCTCCTTGGCGACAGCGAGGCCGAGGCCGTCGCTCCCCCCGGTGACGATCGCCGCCTTGCCGCGCAATCCGAGATCCATGCCGTCTCCTTCTCCGCGGAAAACCTTGGGGCCGCCCCCGCTCAGCCGACGCCCGCGCCGTTGAGCGGACGGGCCCCTCCCCCTATAATCCCGCCTCTTGCGCAACGACGAATCTTCCATCCCACAGGAGAACTTCCATGACCCAGCGCGCCGACTTCCGCACCTACTACCGCGAAGCCCAAGCCACGGGACTCCTCACCGACCGGGAGAAGACCCTCCTCGGCCTCGCCGTGGCCATCGTCCGCAACTGCCAGCCCTGAGTGGACCGCCGCCTGGCGGACGCCGGGCGAGCGGGGATCGCCGAGGAGGTGCTGGACGCCACCTTCGATCTTGTCGCCGCCGTGATGGGGGGCATCGCCCAGAGCATGAACCAGCGCTACAAGGAGGCCCGGAAAAAGGAGGGCGCCTGAGCCCGCCGGGGGGGGCGCCCTAGCGCACCTCGGCCTCGAGCACGCTGGCGTGGCGCGTGAGGGCCTCGATCAGGTGGGGCGCGTGGAAATCCCGGGGGGCGGTCATCTGGACGTGGATGCGCACGGTCCCGTCCTCGGGGCTTTTCTTCACGTCCATCTCGCTCACGTTGCACCGCTCCTTGGAGAGGATGTCCTCCAGCTCCTCGAGGATCTCCTCATCTCCTTCCCTCACCTTGAGGTCGAGCAGCTTGTAGCGCCGCCTGCCCGAGAGCCGCCTGCCGACCTTCTTGAGGAATCCCAGCGACACCAGCATGATGGCGACCACCGAGACGGCCTCGAGGTGGTAGCCCGCCCCCACGGCGAGCCCGATCCCGGCCGTGGTCCAGATGCTGGCCGCCGTGGTCAGCCCCCGGACGGAGGTCCCCAGCCGGAGGATGGCGCCCGCCCCCAGGAAGCCGACGCCGGTCACCACCTGGGCCGCGATGCGCCCCGGGTCGAACGTCGCCCCCCTCGACGCGACCCGGAAGGAGACCATCATGATGAGGGCGGAGCCCAGGCAGAGGATGATGTGGGTCCGCAGGCCCGCGGGCTGGTTGTTGCGTTCGCGCTCGAGCCCGATGAGGCCGCCGAGGACGGCGGCCTCGATGAGGCGGAACACGGTGACGAGCTGCTCGACCAACGCTATTTCACTCCGGCGGGCCGGGGGCGCGCCTTGCGCTTCTCGATCTCTTTCTTCACCTGGCCGGGGGTCCTGCCGTTCAGGGTGACGCCGTAGACCTCCCCCACCCGCGTGTGCTGATCCATCAGGCGCATGAGGGCGACGTTCTCCAGCTCCGCGATCATCATCTCGCAGGTGCTGAAGATGATGCAGCCCTCGACGAGGTGGCCCCCGAAGCAGGTGGCCTCGGGCCGGCCCAGGGAGATGGTGACGTGGGCGTGGAGGTAGGGCTCGCCCTTCTCGGTCTGGGTGATGTTCCCGCTCATCTGGAGAAGCTCCAGGGGGCCGTTCACCGGGGTGAAGATGCGGCACTCGTCCGTGATCGGGAATGGGTCGGGGAACCGCCACACGTTCCGCAGGACAGCCTTCTGCAGGCTCGCCGCCACGCTCAGGATCACCCCCGCCTTGACGCCCTTCTCCCGGCAGATCTTCAACGTCGTCCCGAAGAGGTCGTCCCCCGGCGCCATGCGGATCGCGAGCACCCGGCCGATGCGCGCCTCGGCCACGTCGTAGCGGGGCTTGCGGGTCCGCCAGTCGGTGCTGTCGAAAATTGCCACCTTTTTCGCCATAGACGGAAACCTCCCAAGGCACTCACAAGCACTCAAAACATCAAGTTCTCGCTCGCCCCCTAAAAAGAATCGAGACAACTCCCCCTCTGGTCACTTTTGCAATAAATGGAGGGAGATTCATTCTCAAACATCGGCCAATCGCAGGGAGAGCTTTAACGAACACTTCAGCCATTTCTCGGCCTTGCAAATCACCTCCTGTAAGCACAAACGCTCTTGCCTTGGCCTTTATCAAAGCATTGAGTTCTGTCGGTCGATAACGAATCTTTCGATCCTTCGTCAGAATCACCCACCCCCTTCGGCCAACGTCTGAAAGCCACTCTTCGTCCTGCGCATCTTGCGGAAAATGGTCATTATGAATCTCTACCTTAACTCCCGCACCACGAAGGGCACCGGGGACGATCCTAC
>CAYMWZ010000312.1:0-3808 GCA_964394385.1 uncultured Nitrospinaceae bacterium
AGGCGAAGGTGCGTCCAGGCGATTCGCCTGCGGCTGCGGCTCGGCGCGGCCCATTCGGCGAGGAGCAACAGGGCATAGAGGACCGCGCACACGGCGAAGATCACCAATGGCTCCATGGCGAAGTTTCCTGAGTCGGCGGTTGGGGCGGTGCGATTGCGGGCGGACTTGGCTGTTGGATGCAGCTTCCGAGGCCTGGCGGACCGCACTACAAGAAAAGAGGAAAAAGCCGTGAACCGGCCCATCTCGGCCGGCACCCCCGATGGAGGGCCCCACCCCTCCCCGAGGCAGGGGAACCATAGTGAATCGGGGGGAGAAGGTCAAGCCCCAGGAGCGGGGGAGGCGGGGGAGAGGTTTCGTTATTTATATTAAATTCAGGATGCTCTCGAAATTTTCCAAAATCCTGTCTGGGCGGGCCTGATCGATATCCCCCTGGGAGGCGTAGCGGCCTCGCACCAGCCAGGCCTCCACCCCCGCCGCCCGGGCGGCGGCCACGTCGATGGGGGTGTCCCCCACCAAGACCGCCTCCTCTCTCCCCACCCCCAGGGCCTCCAGGGCGGCCTGGACCATGGCCGGGTGGGGCTTGGGGGGGAACCCCTGGCGGTGGCCGAAGACCGCCCGCATCCAGACGAGGAGGCCGAAGTGGGCGAGCTGGCGCCGGCAGACCGTCCAGGTCTTGTTGGAGACGCAGGCCATCGGCACCCCTTGGGCCGCGAGGGCCTCGAGGGTGGGTCTCACCCCGGGGAGGAGGCGGGTTCCGGAGAGGAGGTGGGCCTCGTAGTGGGCGCGGTAGATGCGGGCCGCCTCCTCGGCCCCGGCCTCCCCCCACAGCTCGGCGAAGCGCTCCTCCAGGGTGGGGCCGATCGAGGCGCGGATCTCCTCCTCCGTCATCTCGGGCACGCCCAGGTCCCGGCAGGTCAGGCGCATCGAGCGGGCGATGCCCTCGTAGCTGTCCACCAGGGTTCCGTCGTGGTCGAACAGAAGGGCGCGCGCGGCCATGCCGCCTCCTCCGGGGCGGGCCCCGCCGGGCGTGGTATGATCCCGCCCGGGAGCCAGCGTTCGCCTGGCCCCGCCGCAGGCCGGCGAACCTTACCACCGGGGGAGGGAAGATGGAATCCGCGGCCCCCGCCCCGTTGCCGCCCGATCCGCCCGGCCAGCCCCTCCTGGAGGGGCGGGTGGATCTCAAGGGGATGGAGGAGGGGGACCTCGCCGCCCTCTGCCAAGCGATGGGGGAGCCCCCCTACCGCGGGCGCCAGCTGTTCGGCTGGATCTACGCCCGGGGGGAGGCGGATTTCGAGCGGATGACGGATCTCCCCAAGGCCTTCCGCGCCCGGCTCGAGGGCCGCGCCCGGGTGGGCGCCCTCCTCCCCGAGCGGGCCGAGGAGGCCGGGGACGGGACCCAGAAATTCGCCTTCCGGCTCGCGGGCGGGGCGCTCGTCGAGAGCGTGAAGATCCCCATGCGGCCGGGGGGAGGGCGCCCGAGGTGGGCGCTCTGCCTCTCCACCCAGGCGGGCTGCGCCATGGGCTGCGCCTTTTGCCTGACGGGGCGGATGGGCCTGGTCCGGAACCTCTCGGCCGGGGAGATCGCCGAGCAGTTCCTGGCGGCGCGCAGGACGCTCCCCGAGGGAGAGCGCTTCCACAACGTGGTCTTCATGGGGATGGGGGAGCCCCTCGACAACTTCGAGCCCTCGGCCGCGGCCGCGCGCCTCCTCACCCACCCGCGCGCGGGCGGGGTCTCGGCCCGCCGGCTCACCGTCTCGACGGTGGGGGTGGCCTCCAGGCTCGCCGCCTTCGCCCGGGCGGCGCCGGGGGTGGGCCTCGCGGTCTCGCTCCACGCCGCCGACGAGGCCACGCGGGGGAGCCTCGTCCCCGTCAACCGCAAGTGGGGGCTCAAGGCCCTCCTCGATGCCTGCCGGGAGATCCCCCTCGCCGAGCGGCGGCGGCTCACCTTCGAGTACGTGCTGCTTGCGGGAGTGAACGACTCGCCCGAGGACGCCCGGCGCCTGGCGGGGCTCCTCCGGGGCATCCGCTGCAAGGTGAACCTCATCCCCTGGAACCCCTTCCCGGGCGCCCCCTTCGAGCGGCCCTCCCCCGCGAGGGTGGAGGCCTTCCGCGCCGAGCTCCTCCGCGCGGGCCTCACGGCCACCGTCCGCCAGACGAAGGGGCTCGACATCCGGGCCGCCTGCGGCCAGCTGGCCGATGAGGCACGCCTGGGCGGGCCCCCGCTCCCGCGCGCCGGGGCCCGCGCGTAGGGGCGACCCCCCGTGGTCGCCCATCGCGGGGGCAGGCACCGGGGCCTGCCCCTACGGACCACCGGGGGGGTGACATTCCCTGTAGGGGCGGGTTTGAAACCCGCCCCTACGGAATAGAACGGAACGCCCCTCTACGCGTCCTCACCCCCCCATCCCCCCCTTGGTTAAGGGGGGGATGGGGGGGTGAAAAAAAGCCGGGGGGCCTGAGAGGCCCCCCGGCGTCCGCGTCTCTTTCAGGGTGTTGCGAGTAGGGGCGGGCCTCAGATCCGCCCCTACGGGTTACCAGTTGTGGCGCAGCTCGTACCCGACCTGCCAGGTGTCGTCGAAGGCCTTGCCGCCCCTCTGCTTGCCGTAGTCGCCGGCGGCGAGGTAGGAGCCGTAGAGCCAGAGGTTCAGCTGCTTGTAGATCGCCCAGCGGATGCCGGCGTCGATCTCGGTCCCGAAGTTCTTCTCGTTGGTGAAGCTGGTCAGGTTCGCCGCGGGGCACACGCCCGTGGTGAAGAAGTTCGCGGCGGTGCAGATGTCCGGCGGCTTCTTCGCCGAGCGGACGAACGAGACGCTCGCCTCGGCCCGCAGGGCCGGGGTCACCTGGTACTCGGCCAGGATCTCGGGGATGACCACCCCGTTCAGGAGCGGGGTCGTGTCGGGCCCCAGGCCGCCGACGTTCCCGGTGTAGGTCCGCCGGGAGACGTTCCCCCCGCCGGCCGCGTTGGCGCCCAGCCCGATCGAGCTCCAGCGCCGGGCCGTGAGAATCTGGGGCCCGTCGAACCAGCCCGAGCCGGCCGGGAGCGTGAAGCGGCTGAGCTTGCGGTCGGTCTGCTGGGCGGTGTTGGAGAAGGCGCTCGTGGTGTCGTCATCGCCCGAGAGCACCGTCAGCCAGAAGCCCACCTTGAGCTGCCCGAAGTTGAGCCAGGAGCGCAGGAGGAGGGCCCACGCCTCGATGTCGATGTCCCGCTGGCCGGCGGTCCGGTTCGCCCGGGTGGCCTCGACGGCGTCGCCCGTCTGGAAGACGCCCGTCACGTCGAGGTCGAGGATCCCCACCTTGGCCTTTCCGTTCAGGGCCAGGTACCAGGCGTCGAAGCCGTTGACGTTCGTCACGTTGTTCTGGTTCCGGCGCGAGAGCCCGACCCAGGGCGTGATGGCGATCTGGGGCGCCGCCTGCCACTTGACGGCAAGGTAGTAGTTGTCCGTGTCGTCGGCGCGGGCGTTGCGGTTGTCGTTCACCTTGGTGGTGAAGAAGCTCAGCGAGAAGGGGCCGAAGAGCTTGCCGTAGGCCCCCAGTCCGTCGATGCGGTGCGTCCCGTTGCTGTCGAAGATCTGGTTGTCCGGCGAGGTCCAGTCCGTCCGGCCGAAGCGGGCCCGGAGGGTGGTCCCCGGGACGGCGAAGTCGACGATCCAGCGGTTCACGGCCGCGGCGGGGTCCGTCCCGCCGAAGGCGCCCTCCTGCGTGCCGCCCAGGACCTGGTTGCCCGCTTGGAAGTCCAGCTCGTAGATGGCAAAGATCTTGCCCCCCTCGGAGGTCGCCGTGAAGCGCGGCCGGACGAGGGAGTCGTAGAACT
>CAYMWZ010000313.1:0-3797 GCA_964394385.1 uncultured Nitrospinaceae bacterium
TTGGGCCCGGCCAGGCTGGGCTCGACGGTGGAGAGGTCGAGCTCCAGGGTGTCGGAGTAGACCGCCTCGGGGGTCCGCTCGTCGTGGAAGAGGCCCTGCTCCTTGGCGTAGGCCTCGACCAGGGCGATGCGCTCGGCGGAGCGGCCCGTGAGCTCCAGATAGCGCAGCGTCTCCCGGTCGATGGGGAAGATGCCGCAGGTGGCGCCGTACTCGGGCGACATGTTGCTGATGGTGGCCCGGTCGGCCAGGGGGAGGCCGGCGAGGCCGGGGCCGAAGAACTCGACGAACTTCGCCACGACGCCCTTCCGCCGGAGCATCTGGGTGACGGTCAGGACGAGGTCGGTCGCGGTGGCGCCCTCGGGGAGCCGCCCCGTGAGCTTGAATCCGACCACCTCGGGGATGAGCATGGAGTAGGGCTGGCCGAGCATGGCCGCCTCGGCCTCGATGCCCCCCACCCCCCAGCCCAGCACCCCCAGGCCGTTGATCATGGTGGTGTGGGAGTCGGTGCCCACCAGGGTGTCGGGGTAGGCCCAGCGCGCGCCGTCCCGCTCGGCGTCGGCGACGACCGGGGCCAGGAACTCCAGGTTCACCTGGTGGACGATGCCCGTCGCGGGGGGGACCACCCGGAAGTTATTGAACGCCTGCTGGGCCCAGCGGAGGAAGGCGTAGCGCTCGGTGTTGCGCTGGAACTCGATCTCGGCGTTCTTCTCGAAGGCGTCGGAGGCGGCGAACTCATCCACCTGGACGGAGTGGTCGATCACGAGATCCACCGGCTGGAGCGGATTGATGAGGGCGGGGTCGCCCCCCATCTCCTTCATCGCGTCGCGCATGACGGCCAGGTCCACCACGGCGGGCACCCCGGTGAAGTCCTGCAGGAGGACCCGGCTCGGCATGAAGCCGATCTCCCGCTCGGGGGGGCGCCTGGGATCCCAGCCGGCGAGCGCCCCGATGTCCTCCGCCGTGACGGAGCGGCCGTCCTCGTTGCGGAGGAGGTTCTCGAGGAGGATCTTGAGCGAGTAGGGGAGCCGGGCGACGTCCCCCTTGGACCTCAGGGCGTCGAGGCGGCAGATCTGGTAGGTCCGCCCGCCCACCTTCAACTCCGACCGGGCGTCAAAGCTGTTCTTCATGGGCGCTCCCTGGGGAATCGGGGCACCGGGGGCGCGGCCTGGGCGCCCCCGCGCCGGTGGCTCCGGAACAACACGAGACGAACGCTCCCCCCCTGACGGCGCGGCAGGATACCACAGCCCCCACGGCCGGACGAAGGCCCGCGGGGCTCACCCGCCCGGCCCCTCCTGGACCACCATGTAGGTCGCCGTGGCGAAGCTGATGATCCGGCCCGCGCGCTCGTCCGCCACGCGCACCTGCCAGACCGAGGTCCTCCGCCCCACGTGGAGGGCGGCCCCCTCGGAGAGGAGCGCTCCCTCGGAGACGGCGGCGATGAAGTTGATCTTCATCTCCACCGTGACGCAGCGCGAGCCCGGCGGGTGGCTCAGGTGGGCCCCGATGCCCCCCGTCACGTCCACCAGGGTGGCCACCGCCCCCCCGTGTACGATGCCCGCCGGCTGGAGGATCTCGGGGCGCACCGGAAGCCTGAGCCTGGCGAATCCCCGCCCCCCCTCGAGGAACTCCAACCCCACGAGCCCGTTGAAGTTGCCCCGCATCCGCTCCTGGATGAGGGCGCGGATCGCCTCCTTCGTCGGCTCCACGATGCTCCTCCGTGCGCGCTCCCCGGCGGGCCCGGCGGCGGGGGGGAGGCGGCCGCCGGGGCGGGGCTCAGCCGAAAATCTGCGTCGGGATGCGGCCCCACTCGGCGGGGTCGGTCACGATGGCACCGCCCCGCTCCTCGAACGGGAAGAAGAGGGTCTCCGTCTCGGTCTTGCGGCCCTTCTTCTCCACGCGCCGCACGCTGATGGTCGGGACGTGAACGTTGCGCGCGAAGTTCTTCGCATGGCTCACGCTTAAGGTGGCGCCCGCCTTGGCGGCGCACGCCTCGAGCTGCTTGCGGTTGGTCTTGACCCGCCCGTCCGGCAACACCTCGGCCTTGAAATTCTCGGTCAGCTCCACGAAAAACCTCTCGGGCTCCAGCATGAGATCGCTCTCTCCGGTTGGGTGGATGAAACGGCGCGCCGGGAAGCTCCCCGCCCCCCGGCGCGGGGCGGCAGCCTAGCAAAAAGCGGTAGTGTCCTGAATTGCGTGCATTCCCCGTCATTCTGAGGCCCGACCGGGGTCCTTCGCCCCTCCGGAGGGGGCTTCGGACCCCCGAAGGAGGGTCCTTCGCCCGCCATCCTTCCTTCGCCCGCCATAGCGGGCTACGCGACGGCGGGAGGGCCGAAGAATCTTCGTTCCACGCCACGCACAAAGATGCTTCGCTCCGCCCTTCAGGCGGCCGGAGCCGCCTTTCGGGCGGCGAAGGCCGCTCAGCATGACAAGCTTCGCCTACCAGTCCCAGAAGAGGGTGTAGGCCCTCCCGGTGACGGGGCGCCGCTCCTCCCACTGGAGGAGGACCTGGCCGGTCCCGGGGAGGGCCTTGGGATAGACGCGGCGCTTGTTGAAGCTGTTGGAGGCGCCCTCGGACTCCTCCCGCCGCGCGCCGAGGAGCTTGCGGCCGGGCGGGAGGAGCACCTCCATCCGGAAGGATTCGGTCGGGTACTCCACCACCAGGGTCACCCACTCGTTCCGGGACGTGAAGGCGTCGTGCAGCTCGAGCTCGTGGCGGAGCTCGAAGAGCTCCCCCTCCCGGACGGGCCCGGGCAGGGCGAGGTAGGCCGAGTAGTCCGCCCCCGCCCCCTTGTCGATGCGGTACTCGAGGGGGGTCCAACCCGGCTCATCCCCCCGGGCGTCCCGCAGGGCGCGGTAGGCGTAGCGGGCCTTCCGGTCCCCGCTGCCCGTGTGGTAGCGCGTGCGCACCTCGGCCAGCTCGCGCGTCGCTAGGCAGCGCCGGTTGCTCACCATCTCGGCCAGGCGGCCGCCCTCGTCCTTGAGGACGTAGCGCCTCTCGTGGAGGAGGACCCGGTAGTCGTAGGTCCGCCCCCCCCCGCGGGCCGCCTTGCCGGGGGCCGCGCCCCCCTCGATGCGGTCGAGGCGCTCCTCGAGCTTCCCCAGGCGCTGGCCCTGGGCCCGCTGCTCGCGGAGGATCTCGCCGAGCCCCTGGGTCAGCTCCCCCAGGATCCCCTCGAGCCCCTGGCCCTCGTTCTCTCTCTTCTCCGCCATGGAACCCCTTTTCCGAACGGCGCGCCGATGCCCGGCACCCGGATTATGCAGGCCCCCGCCGCCGCCTTCAAACGAACCGGGGGGAAATCGAGGGGGCGAGGATTTTTGGCCGTAGGGGCGTTCAATTGAACGCCCCTACTCGTAAGACAAATACAGTCGGATGAGGACACCCCCAGATTTTGACGTATTTTCGTTTTCGCTTAAATTTCGTCATCGATGCCTCCCCTTTCCGGTTGACACCCGGAGCCCGATAGGATAGACATCCTCTCGCATCAAAAGGCCGGCTTGCCGGCGCCAAAATTGAATACGCGAGGACGGGGGGAAGCCCCGACGCGAGGTGGCTGACGGGGGAAAGGCCGTGTGGGGCCGCACCCTCCATGATCTTCCCCTCCGTCCTCGAATGGTTTGCCCCGCCGGGGGTGCGCTCCCCCGGAGGGGAAGCCGAACGGGAAAGGCCGTGCGGGGCCAGCGCGCCCCTCGCGGCCTTTCCCTTTTTTCGTCCACCCCTTTGAGAGGAGGGCAAGCGGCAAAAACCACCCGAGCGAGGCTTCAACCGCGTCTCTTCTGTTGGTGAAACATCGGAAATT
>CAYMWZ010000314.1:0-3765 GCA_964394385.1 uncultured Nitrospinaceae bacterium
TTTTCTACGCCGGCAACCACAAGCGCCACAAAAACCTGCCCCTCCTCCTTGAGGCCTTCGCCGGGGTGCGCGTCCAGGCGAGGGAGGCGCGGCTCGTCCTGACTGGCGGGCGGGAGGATCTCGAGGTAGAGCTGCGGCGCCTGGGGCTGGGGCCGGAGGTCGTCTTTCTGGGCGAGGTTCCCCACGCCGCCCTGGACGGGGTCTACCGCTCGGCGCGTGCCCTCGTCTTCCCCTCGCGCTACGAGGGGTTCGGCTACCCGCCGCTTGAGGCCATGGGGTGCGGCACGCCGCCCATCGTCTCGGACGCGGCCTCCCTCCCCGAGGTGGTGGGGGAGGGGGGGCTCATCGTCCCCGAGGGCGAGGCGGCGCCCCTGCGCGAGGCGATGCTGAGGCTCCTCCGGGACGATGGGCTGAGGCGCTGCCTCTCCGAGAAGGCCCGCGAGCGCGCCCGGCGCTTCTCCTGGCGGGCGCTGGCCGAGGAGACGCTCAGGGCCTACCGCGACGCCGCCTCGGGGAGGGCGCCGTGAGCCGAGAGCGCCTCCGCCGGGAGCGCCGCTTCCATGAGTCCCGGAGCGGCGATTGGTCCGAGCGCCTCTCCGATCGGGAGTTGCGCTTCGAGGACGGGGCCTACCTCGACCACGAGAGCTGGGTCCGCGACACTTTTGCCCTCCTGGGGGATCTGCGCGGCAGGCGGCTGCTGGACTACGGGACCGGGGAGGGCCTGAGCGCCGTCGTCCTGGCCCGCCTCGGCGGGGAGGTCTTCGCCTTCGACATCGCCCGGGGGAACGTAGAGCTGGCCCGCCGCCGGGCGCGCGCGAACGGCGTGGAGTCGCGGGTGCATCTCCAGCAGATGGCGGGGGAGGCCCTTGCCTACCGCGACGGGGCCTTCGACGCCGTCTATGGCAACGCCATCCTGCACCATGTGGATCTCGGGCCTGCGGCGCGCGAGCTGGCGCGGGTGCTGCGGCCGGGCGGGGTGGCGGTCTTCAGCGAGCCCTGGGGGGAGAACCCTCTCCTCGAGTTCATCCGACGCCGGGTGCCCTACTGCGGCAAGGACCGAACCCCGGATGAGCGGCCCCTGCGGGAGAAGGACGTGGCGGCGCTGCGCGCCCACCTGCCCTCGGTCGAGGTGCGGGGCTACCAGCTCATCTCGATGATACGCCGCCAGTTCCCCTGGCCCCCCCTCGTCTCCCTCCTGGAGCGCGCCGACCGGGCGCTCCTGCGCTGGTTCCCGGGGCTCGGGCGCTACTGCCGCTACGCCGTCATCGTCCTCCGGAAGGGGGGCGCCTGATGCGGGTGGCCATCGTCCACGACTGGCTCACGGGGATGCGGGGAGGGGAGAAGTGCCTCGAGGTCTTCTGCGAGATCTTCCCCGAGGCCGATCTCTTCACCCTGGTGCACGTGCCGGGCTCGGTCTCCCCGGCCATCGAGCGCCGCCTCGTCGCGACGAGCCCCCTCCAGTGGATCCCGGGGGCGGGCAGCCGCTACCGCCACCTGCTCCCCTTGATGCCGACGGCGGTGCGCATGTTCGACCTGGCCGGGTACGACTTCGTCCTCTCGAGCAGCCACTGCGTGGCCAAGGGGGCGCGGGGGAGCCACCGGGCCTTCCACCTGTGCTACTGCTACACCCCGATGCGGTACGCCTGGAGCGCCTATGAGGCGTATTTTGGGGGGGAGCGCCTTTGGGGGCCCGCCCGGTGGGTCGTGCCGCGCGTGATGGCCTACCTCCGCCGGTGGGACGCCGAGGCGAGCCAGGGGGTGGACGAGTTCGTGGCCATCAGCCACACCGTGGCGGACCGGATCCGGCGGTTCTACGGGCGGGAGGCGGACGTGCTCTACCCGCCCGTGGACACCGAGCGCTTCCGCCCGCGGGGGGCGCCGGGGGAGTATTATCTCGTGGTCTCCGCCTTCGCCCCCTACAAGCGGGTGGACCTGGCGGTCGAGGCTTTCAACCGGCTGGGGCGCCCCCTCAAGGTGGTGGGGACGGGGCAGGACTTCGAGCGGGTGCGCGGGATGGGGAGATCGAACGTCGAGTTCCTGGAGTGGCGGGACGACGCCTCCCTCGCCGAGCTCTACGCCGGCTGCCGGGCCTTCGTCTTCCCGGGGGTGGAGGACTTGGGGATCACGCCCCTCGAGGCGCAGGCCTGCGGCCGGCCCGTCATCGCCTTTGGCGCGGGCGGGGCGCTGGAGACGGTGGTGGGGCTGGAGCGCGACGGGCTCCCCTATCCGCCGGGCTTCGCGCCAGAGGAGGGGGCCGAACCGACGGGGGTGTTTTTCCGCCGGCAGGAGCCCGAGGCGCTCGCGGAGGCGGTGGTGCGCTTCGAGGCCGCCGAGGAGGAGTTCCGCCCCGAGGCGGCCCGCCGGCAGGCGGTACGCTTCGGCCGGGAGGGATTCAAGGAGGCGGCCCGGAGGCGCTTCGCCGCGGGTTATATGGCCCACCGCGGGCGCCTGGCGGGGCAGGGGGGAGGCGGCGGGCCATGCTGAGGCGCTACGGCCAGCTCAACGTGGTGCTCCTCTTCGCGGGGGACGCCCTCGTGCTCGTCGCGGCCTGGCTTCTGGCCTATCTTTTGCGCTTCGAGCTCGAGATCCTCTCCGTCACGCGGGGCTACCCGCCCGTCGAGGCGTACCTCATCGTCCTGCCCTTCGTCTTGGCGGCCTGGCTCGTGGCCGCCCGCATCACCCGCCTCTACCGGCACCGGGTGGGCCTGAAGAGCGCCGAGGAGATCGGGCGCCTGACCGGAGCCATGCTCTGGACCGTCCTCATCTTGATCGCGCTCACGTTCTTCTACCGGGAGGTGAGCTACAGCCGGCTGGTGGTCGTCTACTTCATGATCCTGGCCCCGGTGCTGCTCTTTCTGGTGCGCCGCGGGGTGTGGTCCCTCATCCGCCGGCTCCGCCGCATGGGGGTGGACGTGCGGCGCATCCTGGTGGCGGGCTCCTCCCCCATCGCCCTCCGCACGGCGGACATGCTGGACGCCTACCGCTACCTGGGCTTCGAGGTGGTGGGCCACCTGGTGGAGGAGGAGGTCCCGGGGGGGCGGATCGGCGGGCGGCCCGTCCTGGGAGGGCTCGAGGAGGCGCGCGAGGTGGTGGAGCGCGAAGGGGTGGTGGAGGTGTACGCGGCCCTCCCGGCCGGGCGCCGGGAGGCGCTGGAGCGGCTGCTCGAGGCGCTCGCGGACTCCAGCGTGGATCTGCGCGTGGTGCCCGACCTGGTCGAGCGCATGCGCCTGAACGCGGGCATCGAGGAGCTGGACGGCCTCCCCGTGATCCTCCTCTCCCAGACCCCCCTCCTGGGCTGGAACCGGGTGGCCAAGCGGGCCACCGACATCCTCCTGGGCGGGGCGGCCCTCCTCCTGCTGAGCCCCCTCCTGGGGCTCATCGCGCTCCTGGTCAGGCTCACGAGCCCGGGCCCCGTCCTCTACACCCAGGAGCGCATGGGCCTGGACGGCGTGCGCTTCCGGATGTACAAATTCCGCTCGATGCGGGCCGACGCCGAGCGGGAGACGGGCGCCGTTTGGGCGAAGCCGGGCGACGAGCGCCGCACGCTCCTGGGCGCCCTCCTCCGCCAGACGAGCCTGGACGAGCTGCCCCAGCTCTTCAACGTCCTGAAGGGCGAGATGAGCCTCGTGGGGCCCCGGCCGGAGCGGCCCGTCTTCGTGGAGGAGTTCCGGCGCAAGGTCCCCGGCTACATGCTGCGCCACAAGATGAAGAGCGGCATGACGGGCTGGGCCCAGGTGAACGGCTGGCGGGGGGACACCTCGATCG
>CAYMWZ010000315.1:0-3742 GCA_964394385.1 uncultured Nitrospinaceae bacterium
GGAGGCCCGAGGTGTCCTTGTCCAGCCGGTGGACGATCCCGGGGCGCTCGACGCCCCCGATCCCCGAGAGCTGGCCCCGGCAGTGGTGGAGCAGCGCCCCGGCCAGGGTGCCCGCCCGCCGCCCGGCCCCGGGATGGACCACCATCCCGGGGGGCTTGTTCACGACCAGGAGGTGGGCGTCCTCGTAGCGCACGTCGAGGGGCACATCCTCGGGCTCGAGGCCCGAGGGCGCAGGCGGGGGGAGCTTGACCTCCACGCGCGCGCCGGAGGGGACCTCCTGGCCGCTCTTCCGGGGGATCGCTCCGTCCACCCGCACCCGCCCACCCCGGATGAGGGCCTGGAGGCGCGAGCGCGAAAGATGGGGGAGGCGCCCCGCGAGGAAGGTGTCGAGGCGGGGGGCGCCCTCCTCGCAGACCAAGCGGATCGGCTCGGCTGAGCCCGCCGAAGCCCGCTCCGGTGTCGAAAACCGAAAGTGCCCCAGCATCTTCTTCCCACCCGAAACGGCCGCCCGCGCCTCAGGGCCCGCCCGCCTCCGTCGGGCCGGCGCTGCGCCCCCGGAGGGCGTCCACGGCCAAGAGGACCACCCCGACCGTGATGGCCGAGTCGGCCAGGTTGAACGCCGGCCAATGGTAATCCCGGTAGTAGAGCAGGATGAAGTCCACCACCTCCCCCGTGGCCACGCGGTCCACGAGGTTGCCCAGCCCTCCCCCGAAGATCGCCGGAAGGCCCAGCCGCCCCCACCGGGTCGGCGGAGGGCTCCAGCGGTAGAGATAGAAAACGAAGGCCAGGGCGGCGAGGGTGACCGCGATGAAAAACCCCCTCCCCCAGGCCGGCGGCAGCCCGGCCAGCAGGCTGAACGCCCCCCCCGGGTTGCGCAGGTAGGTGAGGTTCAAAAACCCCGGCAGCAGGACCCGGCTCTCCCCGACGGCGAAGCTCGCGTCGACCGCCCGCTTGAGGAGCTGGTCGGCCAGGGCGAGGAGGACCGCGACGAGGAAGAAGGCGGAGAGCCGGGGGCGGGCGCTCACGAGAGCGCCTGGGCCGCGATGCGGGCGCAGCGGGCCGAGAGGTCCGGGAAGCGGGGGTCGGAGCCCACGTCCTCGGTGATCTTCCAGGACATGGCGCACTTCCTCCCCCGCGCCTCCCTCACCTCGACGGCCAGGCCGTCGATCTCCTCGCTGCGGAAGGCGCCGCCGGGCGGGGGCGCCCCGGCCGGGGCGAGGGCGGCCCGGGAGACGATGAAGACGCCCTCCAACTGGGCCTCCAGGGGCGCCAGCCTCTCCCGCAGGGGATCGGGGGCGAAGAGGCGCACCTCGAAGTTGAGGGAGCTGCCCTTCCCCTTCCCCTGGCTCTGACGCGCCAGCTCGAGCGACTTGAGCACTTCCCCGCGCACCCGGAGGAGGGGCTCCCAGGCTTCCTCAAGGGCCGGGTCGCGCCGCGAGGGTTCCGACGCCGGGAAGGGGGCCAGGTGGACACTCTCGCCCCAGGCCATCGGGGTGAGCCGGTAGACCTCCTCGGACGTGAAGGAGAGGACGGGGGCCATCATGCGGATGAGGGCGTCCAGGACCTCGTGCATGGTGCTCAGGCCCGCGAGGCGGCCCGGATCGTCGGGCAGGGAGATGTAGAGGCGGTCCTTCACCACGTCCAGGTAGAAGGAGGAGAGGTCCACCGCGCAGAAGTTGTTGAGGGCGTGGTAGACCATATGGAACTCGTACTCCGCATAGGCCCGGCGCACGCGCTCGACCAGGCGGTCGAGGCGGCTCAGGATGAAGCGGTCGATCTCGGGCCGCTCGGCGAGGGGCACGGTATCGGCCTTGGGATCGAACGCCTCGTAGTCCTGCAGGTTCCCCAGGAGGAAGCGGCAGGTGTTTCGGATCCGCCGGTAGGCCTCGGCCAGCCGCTCGAGGATCTGGGGGGAGATGCGGATGTCCTCCCTGTAATTCTCCCCCGCCACCCAAAGCCTGAGCACCTCGGCTCCGTATTTCTGGATGACCTCATCGGGCGCAATCGTGTTGCCCAGGCTCTTGCTCATCTTGCGGCCCGAGCCGTCCACCACGTAGCCGTGGGTCAGGACCTCGCGGTAGGGCGCGGCGCCCTTGACCCCCACGGCGGCGAGGAGGGAGCTGTGGAACCAGCCGCGGTGCTGGTCGCTCCCCTCGAGGTACATGTCGCAGGGCCAGGCGAGGTCGGGGTGCGTCTCGAGGACGGCGGCCTGGCTCACGCCCGAGTCGAACCAGACGTCCAGGATGTCGCCCTCCTTGCGGAAGGAGGCCCCCCCGCAGGAGGGGCACCTGTAGCCGGCGGGGAGGAGCTCGGAGGCCTCTTTCTCGAACCAGAGGTCGGCGCCGGGCCCGGCCTCCATGCGGTCGGCCACCCGCACGGCCGCCCCCGGGTCGATGACGACGTGGCCGCAGCCCGCGCAGTGGAAGGCCACGATGGGAACGCCCCAGGCCCGCTGCCGCGAGATGCACCAGTCGGGCCGGCTCTCGATCATCCCGTAGATGCGCTCCTCCCCCCAGGGGGGGACCCACTTCACCTTGCGGATCTCGGCGAGGGCGCTTTGCCTGAGGCCGCCCTCCTCCATCGAGATGAACCACTGGGGGGTCGCCCGGAAGATGGTGCGCTTGTGGCTCCGCCAGTCGTGGGGATAGGGGTGGGTGTAGGGCACAGGCTTGTTACCGAAGAGCATGCCTTCCTTCTGCAACAGCGCGATGATGTTCTCGTCGGCGTCAAAGACGAACTGGCCCGCGAAGTGCTCGACCTCCGGCGTGAAGCGCCCGTCGTCGTCCACCGGGCTGTAGACTTCAAGCCCGTACTGGACGCCCGTCTCGTAGTCCTCCCGCCCGTGGCCGGGGGCGGTGTGGACGACGCCTGTGCCCTGATCAAGTGTGACGTAGTCGGCCAGGACAACTTTCGAATCACGGTCAATCCACGGATGATGTGCCGAGAGGCCCTCGAGCGCCCTGCCGGGGAAGCCCGCCGCCTTCTCGAAGCGGGCGGCCCCGCCGCGCCCTCGCGCGAGCCCGGCGATGGCGGACAGGAAATGCTCGTGGAAGATGAGCACCTCCTCCCCCGCCCGGAAGACGGCGTACTCGAGCTCCCCGTGGAAAGCGAGGGCGAGGTTCCCCGGAAGGGTCCAGGGGGTGGTCGTCCAAATGAGGACGCTCGCCCGGTGCCGCTTGAGTAGACCTTTCAGCTCAGGCACCCTCGCCTCCCACTCCTCTTTTTGCTCATCGCTCAGGGGGAAGCGCACGTAGATGCTGGGCGTCGTGATCTCCTGGTACTCCACCTCGGCCTCGGCCAGGGCGGTGCGCAGCCCCGGCGCCCAGTGGACGGGCTTGAGACCGCGGTAGACGCTCCCCCGCTCCATGAAGCGGGCGAGCTCGCGCACGGTGGCCGCCTCGTATTGGGGGCTCATGGTGAGGTAGGGCCGCTCCCATTCGCCGAAGACGCCCAGGCGCTTGAACTCATCGCGCTGGACCCCGATGAACCGCTCGGCGTAGGCGCGGCAGAGCCTCCGCTTCTCGGCGGGGCCCACCTCGAAGCGGCGCCGGCCGAGCTCGAGGTCCACCTGGTGCTCGATGGGGAGGCCGTGGCAGTCCCAGCCGGGGACGAAGGCGGCGTCGAAGCCCGTCATCTGCTTCGACTTGACCACGATGTCCTTCAGGATCTTGTTCAGCGTGGTCCCCATGTGGATGTGGCCGTTCGCGTAGGGGGGGCCGTCGTGGAGGATGTACTTCTCCCG
>CAYMWZ010000316.1:0-3737 GCA_964394385.1 uncultured Nitrospinaceae bacterium
CGATGGAACTGCTCGCCTTCTACGGTCTGGTCGTCGCCATCTCCCTCTCGGGGGTCATGTCCCCCGGGCCCTTGACCGCCCTCACCCTCTCCCGGGGGCGCCACGATCCCCTGGCCGGGCTGTGGATCAACGTGGGCCACGCCCTCGCGGAGACGCCCCTCATCGCGGCGCTCTTCGGGGGGCTCAGGCCCCTCCTGCAGGCGCCCGGCGTCTACCGGGGGGTCTCCCTCCTGGGGGGCCTCTTCCTGCTCTGGATGGGAGGAGCCATGCTGCGCCGCCGCTCCGCCGGGCCGCCGCCCTCCCCCGCCCGGGGCGCCGCCCACCAGAGGAGCGCCGTCCTCGCGGGCGCCGCCATGACCGCGCTCAACCCCTATTGGTTCCTCTGGTGGCTCACGGTGGGGGTGGGCCTGATCGCCCGGGCGCAGGCCCTCGGCTCCTCGGGGGGCGCCGAGGCCGGCGCCGCATTCGTCATCCTCTCGATGGTCGCCCTGCACCTGGCGTGCGACCTCGCCTGGGGGACTTTCCTCTCCTGGGCGGCCCACCGCGGGGGGGGCGTCTTCGGGCCCGGCGGCTGGAGGCGGGTCGAGGCGGCGTGCGGAGGGGCGCTCGTCGCCTTCGGGGGGTTTTTTCTCTACGAGGCCATCTGGAAGGCCCCGGGCTAGCGCACGGCCCCCAGGCGCCTGCGGCCCTCCTCGACGTCGGCGCGGATCTGGGCCACGAGCGCCTCGGGGCCCGGGAAGCGGCGCTCCTCCCTCAAGCGCGAGACGAACTCCACCCGGATCGCGCGGCCGTAGAGGTCGCACCCTCCCTCGAGGAGGTGCGCCTCGACCGTGCGGCTGCGGCCGTCGAAGGTGGGGCGCTCCCCGATGTTCGTCACCGCGGGCAGGCGGGGCGAGGCGCGCCCGGCGATCTGCACCCAGCAGGCGTAGACCCCGTTGGCGGGGATCAGGATGGGGGGGTAGTCCACGTTCGCGGTGGGGATCCCGATCTGCCGACCGCGGCCGTCCCCCCGGACGACGGGGCCCTCGATGAGATGGTGCTGGCCCAGCAGCCGCGCCGCCTTATCCACCTCCCCCGCGAGGAGAAGCGCGCGGATCTCGGAGCTGCTCACGCGCCGGCCCTCGAACATGTAGGGCTCGAGGACCCGCGCCTCGAAGCCCAGGCGCTCCCCCTCCGCCCGCAGGAGGTCCACGTTCCCCGCCCGGCCCCTGCCGAAGCGGAAGTTAAAGCCCACCACCACGAGCTCCGCGCCGAGCGCTCCGTGGATGATGCGCCGGATGAACTCCTCGGCGCTCGTCGCGGCCAGCTCCCGGGTGAAAGGCTCCACGACCACGGCCCCCACGCCCTGCTCATCGAGCCGGGCAAGCTTCTCCTCCAGCGTGGTCATCAGGGGGGGGCGCCGCTCGGGCGCCACGATCGTCAGGGGATGCGGCTCGAAGGTGAGGATGACGTTGCGCCCGCCGCGCCGCGCGGCTTCCTCCTGGATGAGCCGGCAGATGTCGCGGTGGGCCAAGTGGACTCCGTCGAAGTTGCCGACGCTCAAGACGGTGCGCCCAAGGCCTTTGGGATAGGAAGCGACGCTCCTGAACACGTCCACCTGGGAGCCACCTCGAAGGCGAGGGATCGCGCGAGCGGAAGGCAGTTCGGGCGCGTGGCGCGCCAAGGGGATATATCTAGCAGAGGGGGGCGCGGCCCCGCAAGGAAAGCGCCGCCGAGCGCCCCCGCAAGAGCCCCGCCGGCCCGGGGCGGGGAATTCGTTGCGCGGGCCGATCCCTTTGAGTACTATGATGCGGCTTCAAGGCGCGGGCCGCCTTCGATCCGGGAACCACGAGCCGTCCAAACGGTCCGCGGGGGATGAACCCGCTCCACGGGCCGCCTCGGGACCACTCGCCATATGTCTTACTCCCAACCCTTTCGCTCAAGGATGGACCCTTTGCCCATGAGACGCCTCCTCTTGCACGCCGCGCTGGCCGCCGCCCTTCTCCCGCTCCTCCTGGCGCCCGCCCAGGGCGCCCCCGCCGCCCAGGCGCCTCCCGAGAAGCTCACCTTCGACCGCCCCCAAGGCCCCGTGGCCCCGCCCCAGGTGCGGGGGCCCCAGCTGGCCCTCTCGATCCGCGAGGCGGTGAGCCTGGCGCTCGCCCGCAACTTCGACATCACCATCGAGTCCTACAACCCCCGCATCCGGGAGAACGAGCTGATCCAGAGGGAGGCCGTCTTCGACCCGGCGCTGGTCGCCAAAGGGGACTCGTCGAAATCCAAGCTCGAGACCGCGAGCGGCCTCTTCACCGGGGCGCGTCCGAGGGTGACCAGCACGCAGACCGTCTCGGCGGGGTTCGCGCAGAAGATCCTCACGGGGGCGGACCTGTCGCTCCTCTTCGAGGGGATCCGCGAAGCCACGAACTCCCGCCAAAACCTCTTTGACCCCAACTATACGACCCGCCTGACGTTCTCCCTCACCCAGCCCCTCCTCAAGAACTTCGGCTTCGACGTCAACGAGGCGGACATCCGGGTGGCCAGGGCGAACCGCGATCAATCCATCCAGACCTACCGCGCGCGGGTGATCGAAGTGGTGGATCAGGTGGAGCAGGCCTACCTGGATCTCGTCTTCTCCATCGAAAACCTCGAGTTCCGGCGCAAGTCGCTCGACCTGGCCAAGGACCTCCTCCGCCGCAACCGGATTCAGGTCGAGGTGGGAACCCTGGCCCCCATCGAGATCCTCGAGGCCGAGGCCACGGTGGCCGCGCGCGAGGAGGAAGTCATCGTCGCCGAGCGGGAGGTCAGGGACCGCGAGGACGCCCTGAAGAAGCTCCTCAACGTCACGGACGACCTCGCCTCCTGGAATATCGGGATCCAGCCCACCGACAAGCCCGGCTACGAGCCCGCCCGGCTCGACGAGATGAGCCTCACCCTCAACGCCATGCGCAAGCGGGCCGACCTGGAGAACTCCCGCATCGAGATCGAGAAGCGGAAGATCGAACTCAACAGGGCGCGGCAGAACCTCCTGCCCCAGCTCGACCTCACCGCCAGCGCCGCCAACAACGCGGTCCAGGACGAAGTCTCCCGGGCGCTGGACAGAGAGTTCAGCAACAAAGGCTACTTCCTCTCGGGGGGCCTCTCCTTCCGCATCCCCATCGGCAACCGGCAGGCCCGCGCGACCTTCGACAAGACCCAGCTCGAGCTCTCCCAGGCCTCGACCTCCTTCGGCGAGCTGGAGCAGTCCATCATGGAGGAGGTCCGCCGCGCCGTGCGCCGGGCCCGCACCGACGAGAAGCGGATCGATGCCACCCGAGTGGCCCGCCGCCTGGCCGAGGAGCGCCTGGCCGCCCAGGAGAAGAAGTTCAGCGTCGGGCTCTCGACGAGCCGCGACATCCTGGAGGACCAGGAAAGGCTGGCCAACGCCCTCACCAACGAGACCCGCGCTCTCGTCGACTACAACAAGAGCCGGGCCACCCTGGACCGCGTCACCCATTCGACCCTCGAGCGCTTCCGCATCCGGATGGACGACCCAAGGGCGGTGACCCCGGCGAAAAAACCATGAGCGCGGGCCGCATCTTGGGCGTGGACTACGGGGAGAGGCGGGTGGGCCTCGCCCTGAGCGACCCGCTCGGCCTGACCGCGCAGCCCCTCGCACAGATCGACCGCGGGAACGACGCCCAGCTGACCGAGGCGATCGGGGAGATCATCCAAGAGCACGATGTCGAGCGGGTCGTGGTCGGCATGCCCGTCGGCCTCTCCGG
>CAYMWZ010000317.1:0-3700 GCA_964394385.1 uncultured Nitrospinaceae bacterium
TGGGCGGAGCCGGCCGCGGAGGAGTAGCCCCTGGACGGCCCGACCCGCTCCCTGCTCAAATACGCATGGAAAAAAGGAGCGGGCGAGCCTCTCGCGGGAAAGCCGCCAGAAAGGTCAGCGCCGAATGGAGCCCTTCGGTCACTTCGGCCGGATGCTCATCCTCTTCGGGATCATTCTCGTGGTCCTGGGGGCGCTCGTCACCCTCGCCCCCAAGATCCCCTACCTCGGGCGGCTCCCCGGGGACATCCACCTCCAGGGCAAGAACTGGAGCTTCCACTTCCCGATCGTGACCTCGATCGTGGTGAGCGTGGCCCTGACGATCCTCTTGAACCTCTTTTTCCGGAGATGAGCCGCAGGACGCGCGCCTACCTCCACCCCCCGCCCCCGTTCACGTAGACCGTGTCCCCCGTCATGAACTCGCACGCGTCCGAGCAGAGGAAGAGCACCAGCTCGCCGATCTCCTCGGGGCGCCCGAAGCGCTTCATGGGGATGTCGGCCAGCTGGGCGGCCTTGAGCTCGGGCGGCGAGATGGCGTGGAAGGGGGTCTCGACGGGGCCCGGCGAGATGGAGAGGCACCGGATCCCCCGGGCGGCGAACTCCCGCGCAACGCCCAGGGTCATCGAGACGACCGCGCCCTTGGCCGAGGCGTAGTGGACGGAGTGGCCGGGGCCTCCGCGGCGGTGGGCCATGCTCGCCATGTTGACGATGACGCCCCGGCCCTGCGCCAGCATCTCGGGGAGCACCGCCTGCATGCAGTAGAAGACGCCCTTGACGTTCAGGTCGAAGGTCCTCTCCCAGAGATCGTCAGGGATCTCGAGGAAGGGGGTACGCCTAAGCGCCGCCCCGGCCGAGTTGAACCCGAAGTCGATCCGCCCGAAGACCTTCTTCGCCCGCTCCACCATGGCGGCCGCCTGGGCGCGCGAGGTGACGTCCACCTTCACGTGGGCGCCCCGCCCGCCCCGCTCCGTGACCTCCTCGGCCGCGTGGGCGGCGCCCTCCTCGTTCACGTCGGCGCAGAGGACGTTGGCGCCCTCGCGGCCGAAGATCCGCGCCGTCTCGCGGCCGATCCCGCTCGCCGCGCCTGTGAGGATGAGGGTCTTTCCCTTGAAATAGTCCGGCGTCCTGGGCATGGGGGGTCTCTCTCCTCTCGTGGGGAGGGCGCCGGGGCCGATGCGGCCGCCGGGAAAACTCAACCCGGGCCCTTGACGCCGGCCCGCGCCGTCATCCTTTGGAGCTCGTACTCCGACTCCGGGACCAGGCCGGGGACCGGATCGCCCCTCAGGAAGCACACCACGTTCTCGGCCGCCTCGACCTCCATCCGAAGGCGCGAGGAGCGGGTCCTGGCCCCCATGTGGCAGGTGAGGAGGCAGTTGCCGAGCCGGACGAGCTCACCGGAGTAGGGCTCCTCCCGGAACACATCGAGCCCCGCCCCGCCCAGGTGGCCGGAGCGCAGCGCCTCGGCCAGCGCGGCTTCGTCCACGATCTGGCCCCTCGCCGTGTTGATCAGGAGGGCGCCGGGCTTCATCATCGCCAGCTCCCCCCGGCCGATTAGCCCCACCGTGAGGGGGGTGGCGGGCAGGTGGAGGCTCACGACGTCGGCCTCGCGGTAGATCTCCTCCTTCTCCGCCCACCGAAGGCCGATCTGGGCGCCGAAGGTCTCATCCGGCGCGATGTCGTTTCCGAGGATCTTGGCGCCGAGGTCGGCCAGGTGGCGGGCCATCCGCTTGCCGATCCGCCCGACCCCCAGAATCCCCACGGTGACCTCCTCCAGGCACCGCCCCATCACCTGGTTCCACTCGCCGCGCCGGAGGGAGGCGTCCGCCCGGGGCACACCGCGGAGGAGAGCGATCATGAGCCCCAGCGTGAGCTCCGCCACCGCCTGGGCGTTCGCCCCGGGGGTGTAGGCGACCGGGATGCCCCGCTCGCGGGCGGCGTTGAGGTCCACCGACTCCAGGCCCACCGTGGCCCGCGAGATGAAGCGCAGCCGCCCCGCCCGCTCCAGGACGTACGCCGTGATCGGCTCGAGGCCCGCGATGAGGACGTCGAACCCCGCGACGAGATCCGCCAGCTCGGCCTCGGTGGGGCGGCGGCCCAGGGGGTTCAGCGCGCAATCCACCCCGGCTTCCTCGAGCGTCTCGATGGGCCGCCTCTCCACCCCCCCGAAGGGAACGGCGGAGACGAGCGCCCTGGCGGCGGGCGAATTTCTCCGAGACACTTCATCCTCCCCCGAGCGCGCCGGCCTTCTCCTCATCCCGCCGGAAGGTGGGGCAAGACCTCGTCCACCCGCGAGACCTCGAGATCCGGCCTCAAGTCCGGGTCCCCGGGCAGCGCCCCCCAGCGGTTGACCCACACCGAGGCCATCCCGAGGGAGCGGGCGCCCAGGATGTCGGTCCCGAGATTGTCCCCCACCATGACGGCCTCGGTGGGCCTCACCCCGAGCTGGGCGAGGGCTTCCTCGAAGAGAAAGGGCCCGGGCTTCCCGAGCACGACCGGCTCGACCCCCGCCGCCGCCTTGACCGCCGCCGCCACCGCTCCCCCGCCGAGCGCGAATCCGCCCCCCTCGCAGGGCCTGCGGACGTCGGGGTTCATCGCCACGAAGCGGGCCCCGCGCGCCACCGCGCGCGCCGCCGCGCTCAGGGCACCGTAGGTGAGCTCCTCATCCAGCCCGACCAGGACCGCCTCGGCGCGGGCCTCCTCCTCCGGCGGGATCACCACGAAACCCGCCGAGCGGACCGAAGCCCGCAGGGCCTCCGAGCCCAGGACCAGCACCCGGCCGCCCCCGCCGCACACCCGGCGCAGGAAGGCGCCGGCGAACTCCAGGATCCCCACGATGCGGCCCTCGCCCGGGTCCAGCCCCAGGGCGGCCATGTGGGCGCGCACTTCCCCGACCGTCTGCCATGAGATGTTGGTGATGAACCGGTGCGGGAGCGCCCGCTCGCGCAGGGCGCGCATGACCTCGCCCCCCCCGGGGAGAACCTCGCGCCCCGCGTAGATGACGCCCTCAAGGTCCAGGATGAAGGCCTTGCGGTCGCGGAACATGGGGCCCCTTCAGCGGCGGCGCCGGCCCAGGGGGCGCCGCCCGGGCGCTCATCCGGACCGGCGCCGGGCGGCGTGCTGAGCCGCCCCCCGGCCGGCCAAGCGGCCGTAGACGGCCCCCAGGGTGAGCCCCGCCCCGCCCGGATAGTTGAAGTAGTAGACGCCGCCCACCAGCTCGCCCGCCGCGAAGAGCCCCGGGATCACCTCGTTCTCGGTGTTCAGGACCTCGGCCCTGGGGTTCACCCGGAGCCCGCCGAAGGTGAAGGTGATCCCCGTCGTCACGGCGAAGCCGAGGTAGGGCGGGGTGTCGATCGGAAGCGCCCAATGCGACTTGGGCGGGTCGATCCCCTTGGTGCGCTTGCCGTCTTTGATCGCGGGGTTGAACTCCCCGGGCTGGACGGCCGCGTTGAACTCCCGGACGGTGCGGACGAAGCCCTCGACGTCGATCTCGAGCTGCCGCGCCAGGTCTTCGAGCGTGTCCGCCTCGGCCTTCGTCACCTGGCGGATGCGGTACTCGGCGCGGAGCAGGTGGACCGTCTTCTGGTCGAAGATCTGGAACGCCGCCCGCTGGGGCTGCCGGAGGATCAGGGCGCCGTACTTGGCGTAGGTGTAGTTGCGGAAGTCGGCGCCCTCGTCCAGGAAGCGCTTTCCCTCAAGGTTCACC
>CAYMWZ010000318.1:0-3698 GCA_964394385.1 uncultured Nitrospinaceae bacterium
CGGCTTGAGGGCTCAATTGAGCGGATCTGAGGCATTTTTGCCCTCCTGCCCTCCACCCGCGTCCCCCTCCCCGGGCCGGGGCTCGGCCGGGGGCAGGAGGGGCCTCAGCTTGAAGAAGGCGCGCTCCATGAGGGGGTGGCGGCCCGTGAACTCCTCCTCCCCCCGGTCCTGCTCGAGGGCCCGCTTGACGATGTTGAACTTGGCGTCCATGTCGTCGGCGTAGTGGAGGAGGAGGGCCTCGGGGGTCATGGGCAGCTTGACCGTCCCCCACTCGGGCAGGCCCTGGTGGGAGAGGAGGAGGTGCTCGAGGTGGAGGAGGAAATCCCCGGGGAGGGTCCCGAGCCGCCGGGCGTGGTCGCGCACGATGTCGCGCCCGAGGACCAGGTGGCCGATGAGGCGGCCCTCGTTGGTGTAGAAGGTCCCGGCCGCGGTCGAGAGCTCGTCGAGCTTGCCGACGTCGTGGAGGATCGCCCCGGCCACCAGGAGGTCGCGCGAGACCTCGTACTTGGAGGCCAGGTAGAGGCAGGTCTTGGTGACCGAGAGGGTGTGCTCGAGAAGCCCCCCCAGGTAGGGATGGTGGATCCGCTGGGAGGCGGGCCATGCCCTCAGGCGCTCGGCGTAGGCGTCCAGGATGGAGAGGAGGAGCCCGGCCACGAGGGGATGGCAGCTCTGGGCGATGCGGCGCATCTCCTCCCACATCACGTCGATGTCGTAGGCGGTGCGCTGGACGCAGTCCTCCTGGCGGAAGCCCGAGTCGCGGTCGGCGTCGGTGACCTTGCGGATCTTGTGGACCTTGAGCTGGAGCGCGCCCTGGTAGTCCTCCGCCGTCGCGCGCACCTTGACGAAGTCCCCCCGCTCGACCACCCCCGCGACCTGATCCCCGATCTCCCACACCTTGGCGGGGACCACCCCCGTCCTGTCCTCGAGGAGGAGGTCCAGGAAGGGCTTGCCCGCGCGGGTCTCCCGCTCCCCGACCTCGCGGACGCGGAAGAACCCGTCGAACTGATCGCCGCGCTTGAGCTCGGCCGCCCTCGGCATGGCCCCTCCGGATGCGGTCATGGCATGGGGGGAAAATCCGACACCCGGGCCGGCCCGTCAACCGGCGGGGGGCGGACAAAAATTAATTAGACTTGAATTTTATATTTGTTCATATGATAATCGCCCGGGGCTCTCTTCTCCCCTTCCCGCCGCCCGGGGAGGCCCAAGCCGTGGCCCGCCCCTCCCGTATCGCCCGGGCGCTCGCCCTGGCCTTGGCCCTCTCCTCCGGGGGCGCCTCGCCCGCCCCGGCGCAGTGGTTCGGCAGGCTCACCACCCTGAGCGAAGTCGAAGGGGAGAGGGCCGAGGTCGTCCGCATCCGGCGGGCGATCGACGGAGACACCGTCGTGACCGAGGCGGGCGCCCGCGTGCGCTACATCGGGATCGACGCGCCCGAGACCCGCCACCCCCGCCGGCCCCCCGAGTGCCTGGGGCAGGAGGCCGCGGCCCTCAACCGGGCGCTCGTCGAGGGCGAGCGCGTGATGCTCGTCCGGGACGTCAGCGACCGGGACCGCTACGGGCGCCTCCTGCGCTACGTCTACCTTCTGGACGCCGAGGGCCGCCCGGCCCGGCTCGTGAACGCGGAGCTGGTCGCGCGGGGACTCGCCCGGGCGCGCTTCTACCCGCCGGACACGGGGGAGAGGGAGCGGATCCTGGCCGCCCAGGAGAGGGCCATCCGGGAGAAGCGGGGGATCTGGGGGCGGCCCCCCGGCGGCCCCGCCTGCCCCCGGACTGCGAGGGGGGGCTAGCGGAGCTCCATCTCGTAGGCGGTGCCGCCCCGGTGAAGCTCCCGCCGCTCGCCCCGCGCCTCGTTCACGAGGCGGCGGTTCTTCGCCTGGCGGGCGTCGAGGGCGGGCGCCTGGCGGTAGCGGACCTCCCCCGGGATCTCCTTGGGGGGGATCAGGCGGGGCGGAATCTGCTTCTCCTCGCCCGCCGCGGGGGCGGCCAGGGGCGCCGCCAGAAGCAGGGCAGCCAGGGCGAGGGGGGCGGCGAGCCCCCTTGAGGCTTCGCGGTTTTTCATCTCGGTTCTCCTCACGTGCGCCCGCCGGAGGGGCCGGGCGGGCGGGTGCTCGCCCGAGGAGAAGCAGGACCCGTGCCAGAGCGGTGAACCGATAAACCATCAAAAATCAATTGAATAACATTTCCTCCCCCGGCGCGGGCGGGACCTGCGGGGAGGGTTTTTCACCCCGGCCGGCCATTTTTTCCGGGCGGCCGGCGGAGGGAGCCGGAGTCGCGCCCGCAGCCGCGCGGTGCCATCATGGGAGGCTGGGGGAGGCGGAGAGGAGTCCGGAGGGGGAAGGCACCATGCCCAGGATCGCGGGGAAGGGCCGCCGGGCGCGCCTGCTCGCTCTGGCCCTCATCTTTCTCCCGCTGGCGGCCCAGGCCGCCGAGCCCTCCAGCAAGCGGCTGCGGGCCCAGGTGACGGGCGTTTTCGACGGCTCGAGCTTCCTCATCGGGGGGGGCCTGCGCTCCTCCCTCATCGGGGTGGCCGCCCCGCGGGAGACCGCCCGGGGGGGCCGCGAGGCCGCCGTCTTCCTGCGCCGCCTCCTCGAGGGGAGGTCGATCTGGCTCGAGATCGACGAGGAACTCGTGGACGCCTACGGGCAGGCCCAGTACTACGTCTTTCTCGAGGACGGCACCTTCGTGAACGTCCTCATGCTGGTGCGCGGCTTGGGGCGGGCCGTCGTGAAGCACCCCAACGTCCGCTACCGCGACAGGCTCATCGAGGCGGAGAGCACCGCCAAGGCCTTCCGCCGGGGCATCTGGGGGGACGAGTTCCCCGACCCGGAGAGGCCCGAGGAGCCCCCCTGGAGGCGCCCGGATCGGCCGGGCACCCTCCCCCGCTTCTGAGGCCCCCTCGGGCCTCAGCCCGGGGGCGCCGGTCCCTCAGCCGGGGAGGCTCAAGAGGAGCCGGACGGCCCGCCCCGGTCGAGGAAGGGGCGGAGGAGGTCGATCGGAAGCGGGAAGACGATGGTCGAGTTGTTCTCGGTGGCCACCTCGGAGAGGGTCTGGAGGAAGCGCAGCTGGAGGGCGCCCGGCGACTGGTTGATGACCCGGGCGGCCGCGGCCAGGCGGTCGCTCGCCTGGAACTCGCCCTCGGCGTGGATCACCTTCGCCCGCCGCTCGCGCTCGGCCTCGGCCTGGCGGGCGATGGCGCGCTGCATCTCCTGGGGGAGGTCCACGTGCTTGACCTCGACGTTGGTGACCTTGATGCCCCAGGGGTCGGTCGCCTGGTCGAGGAGCTCCTGGAGCTGGTGGTTGATCTTCTCGCGCTCGGCGAGGAGGTCGTCCAGCTCCATCTGGCCCAGCACGCTCCGGAGGGTGGTCTGGCTGAGCTGCCCCGTGGCGTAGAGGAAATCCTCCACCTCGATGATCGCCCGCTCCGGGCTCATCACCCGGAAGTAGACCACGGCGTTCACCTTCACCGAGACGTTGTCCCGGGTGATGACGTCCTGTGGCGGGACGTCCATCGTGACCAGGCGCAGCCCCACGCGCACCATGCGGTCGATGACGGGGAACACGATGATGAGGCCCGGGCCCTTCGTCCGGTAGAAGCGGCCGAGGCGGAAGATCACCCCGCGCTCGTACTCGTTGAGGACGCGGATCGCGCTGAGCAGGAAGAGACCCACGATGGCCAGGCCGACGATCAAGCTATAGTTCAT
>CAYMWZ010000319.1:0-3696 GCA_964394385.1 uncultured Nitrospinaceae bacterium
CGGTCACGAGGTTTTTCGAGATCCCAGGATCTGCCGCGATCTGAACGTCGGGGCGGTCATCGAGAACCTGAGAGAGGCGCCCGTTGACCGCAGCGGCTGGCGGGTCCACGAATTCTATATCGATCCGAAGGGGTGTCTGGGAGACGAGTGCGGCCGGTGCGCCGTCGTCTGTCCGGAGAGCGCCATCCACCTCCGGGGAAGCGGGAAAGGGAGCTTTCACGAGATCGATCCCGCGGCGTGCAAGGGGTGCTTCATCTGCTGGGTGGAGTGCGTCCGGACCGCGGCCGACTGCATCGTGATCGACGGCAAGTCGTTTGACGGAGAGCTCAGGGCCCGGCACTTCGGAGAGTGAGGCAGATCGATGCGCACGGCACTGGCCGGGTTTGAGGCGGCCGCGTGGGGGTTCAGGCTGGCGCGGGTTCAGTGCTATCCCTATTACCCCATCACCCCCTCCACGGGCTGCTCGGAGCAGATCGCCCGATGGGTGGCCGACGGCGAGATGGAGACGGCCCTCATCAACGTGGAGTCGGAGCACAGCGCAGCCTCCGCGGTCATCGCGGCGGGGAAAAGTGCGCGGGCCGGGACAGCCACCTCGTCCAAGGGGCTCCTCTACATGATGGAAGTCCTGGAGAACGGCCCCGGAGGGTCCATCCCCTTCACCATGTTCATCGGGACCCGGGCCACCGGCGGGCCCATCAACATCTGGGGTGACCACTCCGACGCTTACGCCATCCGCGACAGCGGCGTGATCCAGCTCTTCGCCGCCGACGCCCAGGAGGCCCTCGACCTGATTCTCCAGGCCTACCGGATCAGCGAAGATCTCACGGTCAGGCAACCGGCCACGCTGAACCTCCGCGGGTTCACGGGGACGCACACCTATGAGGGGGTAGAGCTTCCACGCCAGGAGGAGGTGGACGCGTTTCTTCCCGTTTTCGTCCCGCTCTTCTCCCCCTTTGCTCCGGGCCGGCCCGTGACCTACGGCGCGATGCTCTCGGCGGTCCCTTACCGGCGCCACAAGCGGAACCAGGCGGCGGCGCTCAAGAACGCCGTCGAGGCGGCGCGGAGGGCGGGGAGGGAGTTCGGAGAACGCTTCGGTCGCCGCTACGGGCTCTTCGAGTGGATCGGCGCCGAGCGGGCGGATCTCGTTCTCGCGCTCCTGGGCGAGTCAGCCGGGACCGCCGAGGTGGTTCTCAACCACCTCCGGGAACGAGCGGGAGTTTCCGGTCTCGCCCTCCTGAAGATCCGTCTCTTTTCTCCGTTCCCTGGAGCCGACATTGCCGAGGCCGTCCGCCGGGCCGGGGCCAAGGTCGTGGTGGTTTTCGAGGAGGGGCTGGCCCACGGAGCCCTCTTCCCTCCGCTTGCCCAGCGCCTCGCCACCGCCGTTCACCTCTACCTGGGGGCAAACGGCCCGCGGATTGTCAGCGCCATCGGGGGATTGGGGGGGAGCCAGGTGACCCATCAGGACTTCCAGACGCTGTTCAACCTGGCCGACAATATCGCCGAGGGACGGCCCTACCGCCCGGAACCCCACTGGCTCGGGATCGAGGAGGATCCCGTCCTCCTTACGGATGAGAGGCTCATCCCTCCGGCCCTCTGGGACCGCTACGGGGAGATCTGGCGGCAGCAGCCCCGCAAGGAGAAGTTCTTCCCCCCCCTGGCCCTGAAGAGCTACGAGATGCGCCTCTACGCGCGGGCCGGCCAGGGGGCCATCACCTCGGCGGTGGCCCTGACGGCAGCGGGGGTCGCGCAAGGAGCCAGGCTCATCACCACGCCCAGCTTCGGCTCGGAGCGGCGGGGGGCCGTGATTACCACCGACACTTCGGTCAGCTTCGAGGGGGAGAGGAAAGTCCGGACCTTCAGCGGGCAGTGGGATCTGGTTGTGATCTACGACGACACCATCCTCTTCTCGCCCGAGCATCGGGTGACCGAGGCTCTGAAACCGGGCGGCACCCTTCTCGTGAACACGACCCGCCTCACCCCCGATCGGATCCGGGGAGTGACGGGCTTCGGGCGCGAGCGCGGGCGGGTCTTCGTTGTCCCGGGCAGTGAGATTGCCCGGTCCCTCGGCCTCGGCGCGTTCTTCAACATGGCCATGCTGGGGGCGGTCCACCGGATCTGCTCCTACCTGGATTTTCCGGCGGCCCTCCGGTACTACGACCAGCACGCTCCGCGACCGAAGGAGGCGAACTTGAGCGCGATCCGCCGTGGTTTCGAGGAGACCACCGAAACTCCGCCTCCAAGGGCGCCGGCCCCTCCCCCGGACCAACACGAAGAGAGCCTGATCCAGTGGCGGCCGGAGACGCCCTGGGAAGGGTTCTGCCCGGCGATAGGCTGGGGGAAGGAGGGCGCATGAGCCGGGCCATCTTCTCCCGGGAGATCGGGACCAGCCCCTACTGCTCTCTCCTACCCCATCCCGTCACGGATGTCGGAGAGTATGGGGCCGTTCCCACCGCCGGCCTCGTCTCGGGCCACCAGGGGTGCTCGGGATGCGGGATGCTCGGCGGGGTCAATCAGGCCCTCCGAGCCCTCAAGCTCACCGGCCGTCACATCGTGGCCTCCATTGGAACCGGGTGCATGGAGGTCGTGACCACCCAGAACAGCTCCTCCTGGGGAACAGTCTCCGTGGACCACAACAACTTCCCCAACACCGCCTCCACCATGAGCGGCCACGTGGCCGCGGCGGCGGCGCTGCGGACCGCTCGCCTCATCCCTCCCGACGGGGTCCTGAACGTGGGGATCGCGGGAGACGGGGGGACGTATGACATCGGATTGCAGGCGCTGCTGGGCTGGATTGCCCGAGGCGAAGGCGGGCTCTACATCTGCCTGAACAACGAGGCCTACATGAACACCGGGGTGCAGAGTTCCGGCGCCACCCCTTTCGGAACGACCACGGCGACCACCCCGTTCGGCAAACTGAGGAGGGGGAATCAACGCGCCCAGCAATACCTCCCGGACCTGGCGCTGGCGGCCGGCGCGTCGTATGTGGCCACCGCCACACCGCTCCGCCACCGGGACCTCATGATCAAGATCCAGAAGGCCGCCCTCATCCCGGGCCCCGCGGTAGTGGAGATTTTTTCCGTCTGTCCTCCGGGCTGGCGGAGCGACACCGACGTCTTTCACGAGATCGCGCAGCTGGCCCTGGAGAGCCGGGCGCTGATTCTCTACGAAGCCGAGCGCAACGGGGAGCTGGGGGTGACCCTCTTCACCCTCAACTACGCCCCGCGGCGGCACGTCCCGGTGGAGGAGTATCTCACGCTCCAGGAGCGCTTCTCCGGGATGCGGAGGCACCCCGAGATGGTGGCCATGATGCAGCGCCGGGTGGAGCATCGGTGGAGTTTCTGGGCGGAGGTGCTGGAGGCCAATGGCCTGGAGGCTGGTCGTTCCGTGGTCGACGGTCCCGGCTCCACCGAACGCCGCGATGAGGGCGAGCCATGGTGAGCCGGCTCTGGCGTCGGGCGTCCGACGAGACCGTGATCCGCATCGGCGGGGAGTCCGGGGAGGGGGTGATCACCGTCGGAGAGGTGGTGGCGAAGGTCGCCGCCCGGTTGGGGCTCTCCGTGGTCACCTTCCGCACCTTCCCGGCTGAGATCAAAGGCGGGGCCTGCATGATTCAGATCCGTGCGAGCGGCAGGCCGATCCAACACCACGGGGAGAAGGTTGACCTCTTGATGGCCTTCAACCGGGAAGCCTACGAAG
>CAYMWZ010000320.1:0-3693 GCA_964394385.1 uncultured Nitrospinaceae bacterium
ATCGAGGGCGAGCGCAAGCAGGTGACCGTGCTCTTCGCCGACGTGTCCGGCTTCACGGGGATCTCCGAGAAGCTGGACCCCGAGGAGGTCCACCGCCTCATGGATCGCTGCTTCGAGATCCTGACGCACCACATCCACCGCTTCGAGGGGACCATCAACCAGTTCACGGGCGATGGCATCATGGCCCTCTTCGGCGCCCCCATCGCCCACGAGGACGCCCCCCACCGCGCCGTCCGGGCCGCCCTCGCCATCCAGACCTCGATGCGCGCCTATGGGGAGCGCGTCCACCGCGAGCAGGGCATCGGCCTCGGGATGCGGATCGGCATCAACACGGGCAACGTGGTGGTGGGCAAGATCGGGGACGACCTGCGGATGGACTACACGGCGGCGGGGGACACCACGAACCTCGCCGCCCGGCTCCAGGGCCTGGCCGAGCCGGGGACGGTCCTGGTGAGCGAGCGCGCGCACCACCTCACGAAGGATTACTTTGAGTTCGCCCGCGTGGGGCCGGTCGAAGTGAAGGGGAAGAGCTACCCCGTGGCCGTCTACCGGGCGATCCGGTCCAAGGGCGTCGCCTCGCGCCTCGAGGCGGCCGCGCGGCGCGGGCTCACGCCCCTGGTCGCCCGCAAGGCCGAGCTCGACCACCTCATGGCGGCCTTGGCCAAGGCCAAGGAAGGGCACGGCCAGATCGTCTCCCTGGTGGGGGAGGCGGGGGTGGGCAAGTCCCGCCTGGCGTACGAGTTCAAGGAGCGCCTCCGCGGCGAGGACATCTGGCTCTGGGAGGCCTACTGCCCCCCCTACGGCCAGACCACCCCCTACCTCCCCGTCGCCCAGATCGTCAAAAGGTACTGCGGCATCGAGGAGGGCGAGGAGGAGGTCAAGATCCGGCAGAAGGTGACCTCCGCCTGAAGCCGCTGGGTTTCGTGGGGTCACCACGAAGGGCTGGACATGGCGAAGAGGCTGGAGTTCGTCATCGCCTATCTCAGCAACATCGTCTCCATCCGTGTCAAGGATGATCTGCTGCGAGGCATCGGCATGGAGGAACGCCGCCGGCAGAGCTTCGACGGGCTCAAGGCTTTGTTCGTGGGCGAGAGCCAGCAGAGGCCTGTCGTGGTCATCCTGGAGGACATCCACTGGGTCGACCGCACGTCGGAGGAGTTTCTCCTCTACCTGACTTCGAGCGTGGCGCAGAACCGGATCATGATCCTGGCGATCCACCGCCCGGAGTACCGCTGCCCCTGGGAGGCCAGTTCGTGCTACCTGCGGATCCCCATTCAGCCGCTCTCCCGCGCGGAGAGCGAGGAGATGCTCCGCCACGTGTTCCGCGTCAAGGAGGTGGCCCGGGAGGTCAATGAGCTGGTCCAGAGCAAGGCCGAGGGGAACCCCTTCTTCCTGGAGGAGCTCATCCTGGAGCTGATCGAGGCCGGCGCGATCCGGGCGGAGGGAGGGGTCTGCCGCCTCGCGGGCGCTGACGTGAAGGCCTACGTGCCCGCCACCGTCCAGGACGTCATCATGGCCCGCATCGACCGCCTGGAGGAGCCCTCGAAGCGCACCCTCCAGCTGGCCGCCGTCATCGGCCGGGAGTTCGCCTACGCCATCCTGGAGAGGATCGCCGAGCCCGCCCACAAGCTGAGCCCCTCCCTTCAGGCCCTCCAGCAGTCGGAGCTGATCACGGAGAAGAACCTCTTCCCGGAGCTGGAGTACATGTTCAAGCACGCGCTGACCCAGGACGTGGCCTACAACAGCCTCCTCCTCAGGCGGCGCCGCGAGCTCCACGCCCGCATCGCCGCCGCCATCGAGGAACTCAAGCGTGACTCCCTGGACGAGCATCTCGAGATCCTGGCCCACCACTACAAGAACGGCGACCGGCCCGAGAAGGCCTTCGAATACCTGGCCCGGGCGGGAGAGAAGGCCCTGGAGCTGTGCTCGGTCGAGGTCGCCAAGAGCTATTTCAGCGAGGCCCTGGCCGTCGCCGCCGGGCTCGCGCCCTCGGACCCCCTCCGGGCGAGGGAGCAGGAGGTGCGCGCCCGCCTGGGCGAGTTCGCGGCTTCTAGCCGCTGAAGAGCGGGCAAACCGTGACCGATCCGGTCCGCCGCGAGTACGCCCGCCTCGCCCCCGTCTACGACAAGAAGTGGGCCTTCTACAACGAGGCGACGATCCGGGCCACCCTGAGCGGGCTCGAGGTGGGCGGGACGGAGCGCGTCCTGGATGCCGGCTGCGGGACGGGCAACCTCATCCTCGCCCTGCGGGATAAGTGGCCGCGCCTGGAATGCGTCGGCCTCGACCTGAGCGCCGAGATGCTCTCGGTCGCCGGCGCAAAGCTCGCCCGGGGGGCCGGGCGTCCGCCCCTGGTCCAGGGCCGGGCGGAGCGGCTGCCCTTCGCCGACGGCGCATTCGACCTCGTGATCTCCTGCAACGCCCTCCACTTCGTCCCGGCCCCCGCCCGGGCGCTCTCGGAGTTCCGCCGCGTGCTGCGCGCCGGGGGGCGGCTGCTCGTCACCGACTGGTGCGACGACTACATCTCCTGCCGCCTCTGCAGCCTCCTCCTCCGGCTCTTCGGCCGGGAGCACGGGCATCTCCTCGGGTGCCGGGAGTTCGCGGCCCTTCTCGGGGGGGCGGGGTTCGCCGCCGAGGCGGTTCACGCCTTCAAGATCAACTGGCTGTGGGGCCTGATGACGGCGCG
The DNA here is from genome assembly GCA_964394385.1 of uncultured Nitrospinaceae bacterium. Classification (GTDB taxonomy): domain Bacteria; phylum UBA8248; class UBA8248; order UBA8248; family UBA8248; genus CAYMWZ01. The sequence continues at coordinate 2,684 of CAYMWZ010000320.1, forward strand.
GGCCAGCGCGGGGAGGCGCTAGGGCGGAAGGTGCTGGAGCGGCTCGGGGGGTCGAAAGTGGGGTTTTGAGAATTCTCATCGGCATCCATTGCTGCTAGAATTGCCCCACAGGAGGTGCCGATGGCGAGAGAGTTCAGTGTCATCATTGAGCAGGACGCCGAAGGCTACTATGTGGCCTCCGTGCCCGCCATTCGTGGCTGCCATACCCAGGCGAAGTCCCTCGATGAGCTGATGGCGAGGGTGCGCGAGGCGGCCGAGCTCTGCCTTGAGGCGGAGGGCGGAGGCGCCGAACCGCTCGACTTCATCGGTGTCCAGAAGATCATCGTGGCGTGACCCGGCTCCCGAGGATTACGGATGAGAGAAGGGGATGAGTAACGAAAATCCCTTAGCTAATATCGGCGAGCTTTCAAGACCGGCCACTGTGCTCATAGAGAAAATCTCTGATGCCGTGGGCGGAGTTTTCAAGCCGTATCAAATCGTGCGGGTAGCAAGAGCGGAGGCAGAAGCGGAACGGATACGCGCAGAGTCCCAAATTCAGACTACTGATCTTCACCGTCGGGCGTTTCATCGGTTCCTGGAAGAAGAGGCGAAGAAACAGAAGAACATTGAGGAAATTACTCGGCAAGCGCTACCTCAACTCGACGATAAATCCAAGCCCGAACAAGTTGAAGACGATTGGATAACGAACTTCTTTGATAAATGCAGGCTGATATCGGACTCAGAAATGCAAACTCTCTGGTCTCGTGTATTGGCGGGAGAGGCGAACTCTCCCGGCTCTTACTCCAAGAGGACAGTGGATTTCTTGTCATCTTTAGACAAGACTGATGCTCAGCTGTTTACGAATCTCTGCAAGTTTTGCTGGGTGATGGGAGGGGTTGTCCCATTGATCTATGATGTTCGTGCTGAGATCTACGATAAATGGCGCATTAACTTTAAATCACTCAAACACTTGGACAGGAGCCTGTCCCATACTCAGTTGAAAGTCCGGAATAAGGGGGTGGCGGTTCACT
>CAYMWZ010000321.1:0-3690 GCA_964394385.1 uncultured Nitrospinaceae bacterium
CAGATGGACACCATAGGCGCGGCCCGAGCGGTAGTGGGATTCGCAAGGGGTCAGCCTGGGGATTCCCGGGCCGACGAAGAGCTCGACATACTCCTCGCCGCAGCGGCCCGCCCACTCCGCCGGCCCGCCCCGGGCGCAGAGATCGCTCAGCTGAAACCAGCCCTCCGAGACCGCAGGATTCATCTCGGCCGCGCTCCGGGCGCGCCCGCGCGCGTCCTTGGCCAAGAGGCCCATCAGCTCCGGATCCGGCTCGGCGAGAAAGAGCCGGGATAGGAGGGCGCAGTACTCCGACCGCAACGCGAGGAGCTCGCGGTCTCCGATCATGGCTCCCACCCCCGCTCCACCTCCTTAATCGCCTGCGCGCCCCGGCAGTCAGGGCACATGCGCAGAAGGTCTTGGCGCCCGCCGGCGAAGGTGTCCCCGACCCCTTCCAGGCCGATGAGCTTGCCGAGGATGCCCTCAAGCGCCCGCTTGTTGATGTACTCGCGCCCGCAACTGATGCATTTGACCATCTCGTCCCGAACCAGGTCCTGATAGGCGAGGGCGGCGCGGCTGGCGGAGAAGCCCCGTTCGATTGTCACAACGCTCTCGGGACAGGCCGTCTCGCACATCCCGCAGGCGACACATTTGAGATGGTTGAACCGCAAGGTCTTCGCGCTCGTCATCGCGCTCTCGGGCTCCTCCATGATGAGCGCGTGGGTCGGGCAGACGAAAACGCACCCGGCACAGAGCGTGCAGCCCTCCTTGCGGACCCGCACCTGCGCATAAGAGAGAGGTGTCTCGCCCAACACCCGGCCGGGCTCCTTCCCGGTCACCCCCAGGAAGGCACGGAGCGCCTCCACCACCAGCTCGCGGTTGCCGAGCCCCTCCGGCGATCCGCCACCCGCCTCCGTGGCGGGAGCCGGCCCTCGAGCGGGGGGCGGCAAGGGGGCCGGCCCGAGCCCCTCCAGGAATGCGCCCAACTCGCCGATGGACGACGCCAGGAAGTAGGCCTCCGGGGAGGCTTGGACCGGAATCAAGGCCAGGCGCCCGGCTCCCAGGCCAAACGCCTCGAGCGTCGCCCGACAGAAGTCGAGCCGCTTTTCGAGAAGGGGCCGCTCCCCGTTCGGGCAATCGGCGCACCCGAGCAGGGCCACACCGGCCGCGCCGAGGCGGAAGCTGTGCAGGATGAGCGCCTCCGAGACGAAGCGCAGGCAGGGCACCTCGACGGGAGCGAGGTTCCCCCCGATGGGCCAGCGGTTCGCCCCGGCTACCCGCAGGGCCTCGGTCCCTTTCTCTCCGCAGTGGAAGACGACGGCGAGGCGTCTTCCATCGGTGGCCTCCCCCGGGGAAAGAGAGAGGAGGGCCCGCAGCTGGGCGTCTACCTGCTCCGCCGAAGGCTCGCGGTGACGGAGGGCGGAGGTGGGGCAAACCGACACGCAGCCGCCGCACCCCTCGCAGGCGGACTCATCCACCCGGATCCGGGCGCCGCTCCGCGAGAGGGCGTCGTAGGGGCACTCCCCGATACAGATGCCGCAGCCCTCGATCTCGGCCGTCCCCCCCGCGCAGACCTTCTCGTCGTAGCTGACGTAGGCGGGCCGGGCAAAATCGCCCGCTAGGTCGGACACCCGGTAGGCGATCGCGTCCACATCGACAGACCCATTGACGGGCACAAAATGATAACCCGTGTGCAGGCCCGAGGCCGGCGCAGGCGTTCCGGAGAGGAGGGCGACCACCTGCCCCGAGGGGATCTCGCGCGTCTCGTCCCGGGGAATTCGGATGGCCCCGATTCCGGCGCACTCCTTGAGGCAGTCACCGCATTCATCGCACTTCGAGGCGACCAGCCGCAGCCCCTGCGTGATCGCCTGGGTGTGGCACACGGGGGCGCAGCGGCCGCACCGGGTGCACGTGTCCAGGTCGATGGCTTGGCGGCTGCGAAGGGTGGCCCGGAAGGCCCCCAGGTGGCCCTTGACGCTGACCACCCTCCCCCGGAGGAGCGACTTGAAGTTCCGAGGCGGCGTCAGCTCATCGAAGCCCGTCGCGTCCTCGTTCAGGATGACCTGGACCTCCATTCGCTCCGCCAAGCGCTCCGCCAAGCGCAGCCCCTCGGGCCGATCCGTATAGATGAGGACAGAAGAGGGAACGGAAAGGGAGAGGGGGGGAGAGGGGCGCTCCGCCTCGGTGCGCGCGATGGTTGCGTGGATGAGCCGTGCGGCCAGTTGGTTGCCGGCCTCGGCCTCCCTCACCCGCCAGAAGGCGTCTGCCTTCAAGTCCAGGTGGACGACCTTCTCCCCCCCGATTCCGGCCTCGCGGAGGGCGGGAGCGAAGGCCTCAGGGGAGGAACAGCAGCAGATGAGATGAAAATCCGCGCCCAGCTGAGCCTCCTTCCAGAAGACGCCCGCCCCCGCACGCACCAGGCTCTTGTGGGTGGCGGGCACCGCGTCGAGCCCCACCCGCCGGCTGATCTCCTTCGCCGAGATCGGGAGGGCATCATTGCACGTGCAAAGGTGCACCGCCCACCGATCCCTGAACATCCCTGCACTCCTTCAAGCGAACGGGAAATCGGGCTCCTGCATCTCCGGCGCGGCACGCTGAAGATGTAAGGGAGAGCAGGCCGATGGCCATCAGCCTGACCGGGATCTGCCTGGATTTCTTCCGAGCCAAAAGGTGTCGAGGAGGCCGATTCCCGGGCGAAATAACTCCCCTCCCCGCGTTCACCGGCCGGAGATCGAGGCTCCATAGGCGGCCGCACCCGGAGCTTTCGGGTCTGCCTCGACCAGGTTCCGGCGGGCTTCCTCGGGCATCTCCACCAGCCGATAGTCCCCCAGGCCGCGGGCCGCACCCAACTGCTCTTGGCGGACGGTTTGCCCAGTGGTCATCTGGCTCTCCTCCGACTGGCTGCAACCCCAGACGAAGCCCGCAACCATGAGGAGAATCAAACCCCGCCGCCCTGCCCCTATGGCCCCGCAACGTGGGTGAGGCCGCCCATCGCCGCTCAATTTAGATTCCCTCTTCAATCTCACCGCTGGCTTCCTCAAACATCCGGTTCAAGGCAAATTCGATGAACCGTTGGCCCTCATCCTCATCGATGAGCCGCGGCAACCCCTCGCGCTGGCGCGCCTCGTCCTCCTCTTCGATGGATTTCAACACCGCCTCCCGGAGGAAGCCCAGCCGATCGGACGGCGACGCGGCCGGGCCGATCCGTCCGAGAGCAGCCTCCCAGTGGCTTTTCCAAATGGGGGCGAACCGACCGCGATCCTCGAAGCTCCCCAATTCGCGGAGCCGCCTCAACCCTTCCTCGACGGAGGGCGATGCGCCCAGGACCGCCTCGGCCTCGTGCCACACCGCCATGGCCACCTGGTGCGCAAAGGCCTCATCGGCGACGTCCATGAACTCCTTGGCCTTCTTGCGGCCCGCCTTCCCGCCCCCCCGGCCCCCCTTTCCTCTCAGCGCGCGCCGAACCGCGGGAGAAGGTGGGGAGGTGAAGCCCTCCGGATTGACGGGGGCGCCTCCCGCCTGGCCGCTCCGCTCATGAGCCTCTTGGGAAGCCATCCCCGCCACCTCAAATCGCCCACTCCCGAGGCATCAGGAGGATTCGAAGCCGTTCCTCGTGTGCGTGCCGACAGGGCTCGGGCTCGAAACGAGATTCTCCGGGTGGGAGTACACAGTGAACTTGCCGCGCCGGACATAGCCGATGAGCGTAATGCCCAG
>CAYMWZ010000322.1:0-3688 GCA_964394385.1 uncultured Nitrospinaceae bacterium
GTTCAAAAATCCATCGAGCGGAACCCCAACGTCCCCACTTGGCACTACAACTTGGGAAACATTCTCAAGGACATGAACCGCAAAGAGGCCGCCGCCCAGGCCTACGCGAAGGCGATCGCCCTCGACCCCGGCCACGCCGAGGCCCACAACAACCTGGGCGTCCTCCTCCTCGACGCGGGCGACCTCGGACGGGCGGAGACGCATCTGCGGAAGGCGATCGAGCTCCGCCCCGGTTACGTGGACGCGCACATCTCCCTCGCCTTGACGCTGGACAGGCAAGCGAAGCGGGAGGAGGCCAAAAACGCTTGGAGGAGGATCCTCGAGATCGAGCCCGACAACCCGAACGCAAGGCATTTGCTGGACGCGATGGGAGAGGAGGAGCCCGAGACGGCACCCGTCGAGTACGTGGCTCGCCTCTTCGACGGCTACGCCCAAGGCTTCGACGAACACTTGGTCCAAGACCTCCGCTACCGGGCGCCGGAGCTCCTGCGAGGGGCCGTGGGGCGGATGGCGGGCGCGGAGGGGGCCTCCTCCTGGCGGGTGCTGGACCTGGGCTGCGGGACGGGCCTCTGCGGGCCCCTCTTCCGCCCCCTGGCCCGCCACCTCAGGGGGGTGGACCTCTCCCCCAAGATGATCGAGAAGGCCCGGGAGAAGAACGTCTACGACGAGCTCGAGGAGGGCGACCTCCGGGCGGCCCTCCAGGCCGAGAGGGGCGCCCTCGACCTCGCCCTCGCGGCCGACGTGCTCATCTATGTGGGGGAGCTGGAGGGGGTCTTCGAGGCGTGCGGCGCCGCCCTGCGCGAGGGGGGATTGTTCGCCTTTACCACGGAGTCCTTCGATGGAGAAGGCTGCCTCCTCCGCTCATCGGGCCGCTTCGCCCACTCGCCGGCCTACATCGAGGGACTCGCCAAAAAGAACGGCCTGGCCGTGGCCCTCCGCGAGGAGATCGTCCCGAGGATGGAGGGAAGGAGCCCCATCGCGGGCCACCTCTACGTCCTGCGCAAGGGGGAGGCGGCGCCCGAGGCCCCGACCCCGGAGATCGCCATCGAGCCCGGCGAGACCTCCGAAATCTTCCAGTCCGCCCTCCTGCACCACGAGGCGGGCCAGCTGGCGAGGGCCGAGGATCTCTACCGCCGGGTCCTCGAGCGCGAGCCGGAGCACGAGGGCGCCCTCAACGGGCTCGGCGCGATCGCCCACCAGGCGGGCCACGACGAGGCCGCCGCCGAGCTCATCGCCCGGGCCATCGCGAAGAACCCCTGCGCCGCCCCCTACCACGCCAACCTGGCCCTCGCCCTCTGGGGGCAGGGCAGGACGGAGGAGGCGGAGGCCTCCCTCCGGCGCGCCCTCGCGCTCGGCCCGGGGGACGCCACGGCGCACAACAACCTCGCCAACCTCCTCCTCGTCGGGGGGAGGCTGGAGGAGGCCGTCGGGCACTACCGGGAGGCCATCGCCCTCCGCCCCAACCATCCCCAGGCGCACAACAACCTCGCCGTCGCCCTCCTCGGCCAGGAGAGGCTGGAGGAGGCCGCGGACCACTTCCGGCGGGCCGCCGAGCTGGCGCCCGAGTACGCCGAGGCCCGCCTGAACCTGGCCAAGCTCCTCCAGATCCAGGGCCGGCCCGCGGAGGCGGCGGCGCACCCGAGGCGCCTGCTCAAGCTCGCGCCCGGTGACGCCCAGGCCCGGGAGCTCCTGGAGGAGTGCGAGGCCGCCCTCCCGAAGACGGACGCCTGACCAGCCTTCGCCGTCCGAAAGTCGGCTTCGGCCGACTGAAGGTCGGCCGCCGGGAGAGGGGGCCGGCTGCCCTGCCCGCTCAGCCCTAGGCCGTGACCGGGATGACGGGATGGCGCAGCGCGTAGCGCTCGTCGTCCAAGACGAGCTGGACGCCCCTCCGCGTGGCGAGGTTGAAAACGAGGGGGCCCTTCAGGTTGGCGGTCATCTCCTGGGGATCCTCCTCGGGGATGGAGACCAGGGCGAGGAGGCCCATCTCCTCGGGCCGGCGGATGCCGATGCGCTCGGCCAGGGCGGCGGGGAGATCCGACAGGTAGTCGGGCAGGAGCCACCTGGGGTCGATGACCACGAAGGCCAGCGAAGGCTCATCCACCGACTGGAGCCACTGGAAGGGGGCCGTCCCCTCGTCGCCGATGAGGAGAAATCGGTTGAGGGAGGGGAAGCCCAGCAGCCCCTCGCCCAGCACCAAGAACCTATCCTCGGCGATCTCGATCGGGCCGAAGCGCGTCGTCTCAATCCGCATCCGGGCCACTCCCCGGCCGCAGGCGGCTCCACAGGTCCGCCGCCCGCTTGACGGCGTCGGCCCCCGCCTGGGAGGCGCGGCTGTTCTCCTCCTGGATCCGCTCGAAGATCTCGCCGCGGTAGATCTTCGTCTCGCCGGGCGCCTCGACCCCGATGCGCACCTGCCGGCCCTTGACCTCGACGACCACCACGCGCACGTGGTCGCCCACCATGATGCTCTCGCCGACCTTCCGGGTGAGGATGAGCAAGGCGGCGGCTCCCCGGCCGGGGGGCTTCCCGGCGTTCAGGGCCGCTCCATCGGCCCCCGGTCAAGATGACACAAGGGAGCCCCGCGGCACAAGAAAAATCTCAAGAAGCCGCCGCGCGCCCTCAGCGCAGGAAGTCGAGGAGCTGCACCTCGAGGATCCGGGCCGTCGAGGCCAGGGTCGCCTGGAGGGTGTTCTGAAAGATGGAGAACCGCGTGATGGCGTCGACCGTGTCCACGTCCTCGACGTTCGAGAGGACCTCGGTGAAGGAAAGATTGATCTCCGCCTGCTGCTCCTTGAAGCGCTCAAACTGCCGGGAGGCCTGGCCGATCTTCACCTGCTGGAGGCCCATCCGGTCGAGGGCCTGGGAGAACACGTCCAAGGTCCTGCCGATGGTCTCCTGGTCGCCCCGCAGGAGGGCCTCCTCGAGGGTCTTGAGGAGGCCGAGGACGTTGTCCGCCCCCTGGAAGCCGAACTCCTTGGCGGCGCTCCCCGTGACGTCGGTGATGAGGGCGCTCTTGGTCGGGTCGCTGGAGGCGAGCAGCAGGTGCTTGGCGTCGGAGCTGATCGAGGCCGTCGCTCCCGCGAGCGGAGCGGCGTTGATGGCGGAGAGAATCTCCCCCACCGTCACCTTCGAGCCGATGGCCAGGTCGATCTCGGCCGAGCCCACGCTCACCTTCCCCAGGTTGACGCCGGCGCCGGCGCGCAGGGCGGAGACCAGGGTGCTCGACGAGACGGAGGGGTCCAGATCGCGACCGACGATGTTGCCCGGCACGTCCGCCCGGATGCCCAAGTCGAAGGCGGTGGTGGTGGATCCCACCTCCTTGACGATGAGGTTGGAGATCTGGGGCGAGTTCGTGTCCGTGAGAAGGATGCGCCTCCCGTCGGCCGAGATCGAGGCCTTCACCCCGGTGACCACCGCCTCGATCCGGTCGAAGACGTCGTTCAGGTCGACGGCCGTGGAGAGGTCCACCGTGAAGGTCTGCCCCTTCCGGTTGGTGATGGAGATCGTGCCCGCGGCGACCCCCTTCCCCCCGTTGAGGTTGGCGAGGAGGGTGGAGCGCGAGGCGGTCGCCGTGGCGCCGGCCAGGTTGAGGGTCGCGAGGATGTCGTTCACCCCGGGGGTGAGGACGATGTTAGAGGTCGATCCCACCGTGGGGGAGGTCACCGTGAAGGTGTTCTTGAAGGAGACG
>CAYMWZ010000323.1:0-3660 GCA_964394385.1 uncultured Nitrospinaceae bacterium
ATGCCTAGTCTCGTGGGCTCGGAGATGTGTATAAGAGACAGATCCAGGAGGGCGGCCGCCCCCTCGCGCGGATCGAGGAGGGCGACGCCGTCGTCTGCTTCAACTTCCGCTCCGACCGCGCCCGCCAGATCACCCGGGCCCTGGCGGATCCCTCCTTCGACGGCTTCGAGACGGGCCGCCGGCCCCGCGTCCACTACGCCTGCATGACGGAGTACGACGAGACCTTCGGCCTCCCCGTCGCCTTTCCCCCGGTTCACATGCAGGGCCTCCTCTGCCACGCCCTCGCCGCCGCGGGGAAGACCTGCCTGCGCGTGGCCGAGACGGAGAAATACCCCCACGTCACCTATTTCTTCAACGGAGGGGTCGAGGATCCCCCCCCCGGCGAGCGCCGCATCATGGTGCCCTCGCCCAAGGTGGCCACCTACGACCTCCAGCCCGAGATGAGCGCCGAGGGGGTGACCGGGGTGGTCCTCCAGGCCTTGGCGGAGGGCAGGGACGACGCCATCGTGCTCAACTACGCCAACCCCGATATGGTGGGCCACACCGGGGTGGAGGAGGCCGCCGTCCGGGCGGTCGAGACGGTGGACGCCTGCCTGGGACGCGTCCTCGCAGCGCTGGAGGCGGCGGGCGGGGCGGCCGTCGTCACCGCCGACCATGGAAACTGCGAGCAGATGTGGGACGAGAAGAACCAAAGCCCACACACCGCCCACACCCTGAACGACACCCCGTGCATCCTCCTGGCCCCCGGCTTCGGGGGGCCCCTGCGCGCCGGGGGCGCGCTGTGCGACGTGGCTCCCACCCTTCTCGGGCTGATGGGCCTCCCGTCCACACCCGAGATGACGGGGCGGGACCTGCGGATCCTGTGAGGGGCGAAAGCCCCCTCGCGCGCGGCGGCCAGCGGATGGGGAGGAGAGGTTCTTGACCGTTGCGGTTCCCGACTTCGATGCCCTCGGGGGGATGTTCCGGCGGGAGACCGAGGGGCTCTCCGACGCGCAGCTCGACTGGGAGGATCCCAAGGAGGAGTGGTCCCGCTGGAGCATCCGCCGCCAGGTGAGCCACGTGGCCCTGGCCTATTTCTTCTGGTGGGCGAGGATGTGGGGCAAGGTCCTCTGGCCGGAGGACCCCCCGCCCGACCCGGTGGATTTCCGCAAGGCCGCCGTCTACGACCGCCGCCTGGACGAGGAGAAGTACTGGCGGCTGGAGGACCTGCTCCCCAAGCTGGACGAGGCGCTCGCCTTCGCCAAGCGCGCCGCCGAGGGGAGGAGCGAGGAGGACCTGCGCTCCATCACCCTGACGCGCACCTTCCGGCCCGATCTCATGATGGGACAGACGGACCTGCCCGTTTACCGTTTCTGGACCTACGTCGCCACCTTCCACGAGGAGGGAGTCACGCAGCACCTGGAGGACGAGACCACGTTCACCTTCGCCCTGGGCGGGATGCTCCGCCACATGCGCTGGGAGGCCCTCGTCCACCTTCGCACCATCCAGCGCCTCAAGGCCGCACAGGGCCTTCCCGCGGCCGTCCCGATCCGCCGCGAGGGCTACCTGCTCGACCCCTTCTTCTGGGGGCCCGAGGACGAGCCCCGCCTCTAGCGGCGCGCGCCGGAGGGCGCGGGGCGGGTTTCCCCTCGTTGAAGCTCTCCGCCCGCGGGGGCGGGAAATGAATTGACCGGTTGTTCGTTTTTGTTGATATAATCCGGGCATCCTTGCGTGAGCGTCCTGGCGTCGTCCGCGCGCCTCGGCCTCGCCCGTTGGGGAGGAGTGGCCGAATGAAGATGGCGGATCTCAACTTGGTCGTCGTCGCCAAGCAGGACGTCGGGCGGGATGTCCTGCGGGACATCATCCGCAAGTGCGGCGTCCGCTCCCTCCAGATGTACTCCTCAGCCTCGGAGATGCTCTCCGCCCTCAAGAGCCAGGTCAAAAGGTGGAACATCTTCATCGTCGACGGCTCGTTTCCGGATTCCTTGGAGACGGTCGCGAATGCCCGCAAGACGGGGGGGGAGAACCTGAAGATCCTCATCATCTTCTCCGGGCCGACGAAGGAGCAGATCCTCGACGCCATCAAGGCGGGGGCCAACGACTTCCTCGCCATGCCCTACTCGCAGATCACCGTCGAAGAGAAGCTCAACAAGCTGATGGGGGTGGAAAAGAGGGCCCCCGATCCTCGGGCCAACATCTTCCAGCGGAGACTCTAGCCCCCGCGCCGGCCCATAAGGCCGGGCCCGATTCCCTCCCGCCGCGCCCGTTTTTCCACGTTGCCAGGCGTCCCCGGATGGCCGAAAGGGCGCGCGCGCAGGACGCCCCCGGAGCGACCATGCGGCGCATCCTGAAGCGGCTCTTCCCCCGGTGGTTCGGGGAGCCGGCCCCGCGCCCCTCCCCGGGCCTCCCCGTCGTCGGGGCCCCGCCCGGCGGGCGCCCCCTCCCCCTCGCGCCGGCCGCGGGGGGGCCCGGAGAGATCCAGGCGCTCCTGGCCGCCCACGCCGAGTGGCTCGAGAGCGGGGGCCGGGCGGGGGCCCGGGCGGACCTGCCGGGGAAGTCCCTGCGCCCCTTCTCCTTCTTCATGGCCGACCTCAGGCGGGCCAACCTCAGGCGGGCCGACCTCGCCCGGTGCGAGGTCCAGTGGGCCAACCTCCGGGAGGCCGACCTGGAGGGGGCGAACCTGGCCGGGGCGGATCTCTTTCAGTCCAGCCTCGCGGGGGCGCGCCTTCGGGGAGCCCGCCTCGGCGGGGCGGGCCTGATGTCCGCTGACTTGCTCGGGGCCGACCTCGCCGGGGCCGACCTCAAGGGGGCCGACCTCAAGGGGGCGCGGCTCGGGGGGGCCGATCTCCGGGGGGCCGACCTCAGGGGGGCCGATCTCACGGGGGCGGTGGGCCTCACGCAGGACCAGCTCGACCAGGCCTGCGGGGACGGGAACACGAAGCTCCCGCCGGGGCTGACGATCAAGCCCTGCGAGGAGTAGCCCCCTCACCCCCTTCCTCTCCCGCGGGGAGAGAGATGGCCTCCCGCCTTTTCTCCCTCCCTTCCCCCCGTTAAACTTTTGTGATCTCCCGAGATGCGGCACGTCCGCCTCCGGGTGCTAGAGGAGACAGGAGATGGCCGGCAAGACGGTGGTCCAGACCGTGGGCGAGGATGTCGATCTCGCCGAGTGGTACTTCGAGCAGGGCTTCACGGACGGGCTCCCCGTCGTCCCCCCCACGCCCGAGAAGGTGGAGGCGATGGTGGCGGCCCTGGGCGGGGAGCCGGATTTCTTGGAGTGCCGCGTGCCCCCGCGCTGGGGGAACCTCACGCGGGAGGTCCTGGCCGTGAACCTCGTGATGGCGGGCTGCCGGCCCGAGTACGCCCCCCTCGCGCGGGCGGCCATGCGGGCGCTGTGCGAGCCCCACTTCAACCTGAACGGGGTGCAGGCCACCACCCACATGGCCTGCCCCCTGCTCGTGGTGAACGGCCCCGTACGCGGCCGGATCGGGATGAACGCGGGCTCGAACTGCTTCGGCTCGGGCAACCGGGCGAACGCCACCGTCGGGCGCGCCGTGCGCCTGGTGCTCCTGAACGTGGGGGGCGGCCGGCCGGGGGAGCTGGACAAGAGCACCCTCGGGCACCCGGGCAAGTACACCTACTGCATCGCCGAGAACGAGGAGGCCAGCCCCTGGGCCCCCTACC
>CAYMWZ010000324.1:0-3655 GCA_964394385.1 uncultured Nitrospinaceae bacterium
GAGGAATGGGCGGATGAGCGTGAAGAAGTCCTGGGGGAGCACTTCGGCCCGGCCTGCGGGGACTTCGACCTGGACCTCGGGGGGCTGAGGGAGGAGATCGGCCCGGAGGCCTACGGGAGCCTCCTGGGCTTCGCCATGGAGGATCTCTTCACGCGGCGCGTGGGGCCCGAGGGCCGGAACATCGTGGACGACTACCTCAAGCGCCGCGGCTGGAACGAGAGCTGGCCCGGGAAGCGCTACCTCGCCGCCCTCCGGGACTCCGTGCCGGGCCTCTACGAGGTGGCGGACCTCGAACCCGGAAGCCACCTGATCCTCCGCGACCTCGTCCGGGAAGGCCCGCCCCTCCGGGTGGAGGACCGCCTGGGCTCGGAGAGCGCGGCCAGGTGGGACAGGCTGGGCGGCCGCGTCCTCGACCTGGGCGACAAGAACCTGCTTGCCGGCGGCCTCCTCCTCTTCCCCTTCGAGGCGGCCGAGCTCCTTCTCCGCGTCCTCAGGAAGGCCGTCGAGGGGACCGGGGATCTCTACAAGGAGGCCGCGGCGGCGAGGAACCTCCCCCCGGGCGACTTCACGGAAACCATCCAGCGCTTTCTCCTCGCCGGATGCGCCCCCGCCTTCACCCGCACCTGGCTCACCCACGCCCTGGTTGATCTCCGCCGGCCCCTCCCCCGGCTCGTGAACTTCGAGGGCGAGGAGCTCCTCTTCGCGGAGGTCCGGTTCCCACTGCGGGGAAGCCGGGAGGAGGCCGAGCGGCGCCTCCACGCCGCCAGGGAGGTGGAGCGAGCCTCCGAGGGAGAACCCAACTGGGTCTGGCTGGGCGGTGAGAGTCCCCGTTCCCATCCGAGCCCCGAAGACGCCTTCTCCTACGGCGGCTTCGTCGAGGGCGGAAGGCCGACCCTCGGCAATGTGGAGTTGCGCGGGAGCGAGGTGGTCCTCTCCGCCAACTCCGCCGGGCGCGCCGAAAGAGGGCAAGAGCTTCTGGTTCAAATCCTGGGCGATCTCGCCGGTGCACCCTCAACCTCCTTCCAGACGCCGGAAGAAGCGCTGGAGCAGCGGCCCCGGGAGAGGCCGAAGGCCCCCGACCTCGACCCCGAGGAGGCCGCCCGCCTCATGCGGGCGTACCTGGACGGGCACTACCGGAAGGTCCTCTCGGAGCCGGTCCCCGCGCTCGACGGCCAGACGCCCCGCGAGGCCGCGCGGAGCGAGGCGGGCCGCGAGAAGGTGGCCGGCTGGCTCAAGTACCTGGAGAACCACGAAATCCGCCGCGCCCGAGGCCAGAGGCAGACGCCCTACGACTTCGGCTGGATGTGGGAGGAGCTGGGGCTGGGCACGTATCGGCGGTGAGGAAATGAGGCCGCCACTGTCGGGCGCGAAGTCCTCCTCCGCTGGTCCTTCTCGCCTCCATCCCAGAAAAACCGCGTGAGAAGCCGGGCCAGCCGATCCGACCGCAGTCAGCGCCTGACGAACTCGTTGAAACGAAAAGCATACGCGCCCTTCGCTCCCCGTAGCTTCGGCCATCGATTTATGCTATACATGGGGTTACAGAAATTTTCTACGGAAGTTGGGGCCCGGGCGGCGGGGCAATTCGTCCGCATCGCTGTCCCGCAGGGCGCCCCGGAAGGCGGCAAGGACTGAAGCAGGCACGCGGGGACCGACGTGCGACGCCCACCTCTTGTGGGCCGGGCGCGCGTCGCTTCATCGCTCCCATCCATCATCTGGCCACGGCCCATGCGGACACCACCCAGCCCGAGTTACGACAAATTCTTTCAAACGCTGACGGGCCGCGAGCCGTTCCCTTACCAGAGCCGCTTGGCCGAGAAGCCGTGGCCGGAGGCGCTTGCCGTGCCCACAGGGCTCGGCAAGACGGCGGGGGTGGTGGTGGCGTCAGTTGGTCTATTGCTTGCCCGTAAACATATACAGGCCGAGTAGAAGTTGCTGCAACTCAACGAGGGAGAACCTCATGAAACTCACACTTGATTCGCTCAAGAAGTCGGTAGAGGAAGACGCTGCGATTCGGCGAGTGCAGAGGTTGCAGCCTGTAGGCGGGCAGGGGGATAAGATTTTCCCGCCGACGTATCCTGGCGAGGGGCGTAACGCCCCACCCCGCCATGTCTATGAGCGCCGCCGGCTCAACGGGAAGGAAATTTGGTGCGTTCTCGTCGACAGTGTGCAGTCCCAGGCGAATCGGCTGGAAGAATGTTTGCTCCACACGATTGGTGATGGCGTACCGATCCCGCATGTGGAGGTGGATTTCAGCAGAGCCAAGCTAGACGGCATCACCAAGATCACCTCACTCGACGCCCCGCATCGCATCTATGACGCCATCCTGCGTGACAGCTTGCTCAATAGGCAACCTTTCATGGAAAGCGTCGACGGACAGCGTCTCGCCAAGGCCAAGACGGAGGACGCCTCGGCAATTCTGGAAATCTCGCCTACCGCACTTCTGTTCGGGGCTTGGCATTCAACCGGTGAAGGCGGCGGACTCGGTGCCAAGTTCGCACGCTGCCTCGTCTCCGAGATCGTGGGCGTCGATGTGCCGGTTGAAGATGTGGTGGATCGGAGGACAGGCGAGATCATCGATATCCGAACGGCGGGCCGCCGCACCGGGAGCCGGATTGATCCCCTGGGCGTGCTGAGGAAAGTAGATGTCTTCAAGGGCGAGAATGGCTGGAGTACGACGGAGGCGGCTGCCGGAAAGAAGGCGAAAAAAGTCAAGCCGTCGGAGATCAATCACGGCAACATCGTTCCTTCGATCCAACCCCTTGGGGTCACCTGTGACCATGCGGAGCATAGTTTCGTGTTGAGCTTTGCGGCGTTGCGCCGGGTGCGCTTTGGCGGGGGTGAGAAGGACACGGTTGGTCGCGGCCTGCTTGCGGCACTCGGACTTGTCGCCCTCGCTGAGCAGGACGCACAGGGCTATGCACTCCGCTCCCGGTGTGATCTCGTCTGCGATGGCCGAGCTCCGTTGGAACTCGTGCATCCGGACGGTACAATAGAGGCGATCGAAATCGATCGTGCGGCGGCCCGGGCGCTCTATCAAGAGACCTTCGAATCGGCGCATAAGGCGGGATTTGCCTTGTCCGCCAAGCCGCTTCGCCTCGCGCCACAGGCCAAACTTGTGGAGATTGTACGCAAGAGCCAAGAGTTGGCTCTTGCTGGTGTGGGAGGCGAAGGGGAAGAGGCGGGCCAGGAATGAGCCTCATTCTCGAAGTCGAGTATTTGTCGGGGGTTTCGTTCGCTGGCATTGGCCCCGACAGCGAGGCGCCCGACTGGCCACCAGAGTTGGATCGCATCTTCTCCGCGCTTGTCGCCACATGGGCGGCACGGGGACAGGATACACAGGAGGCAGCAGCGCTCGAATGGCTGGAAAATTTGTCAGCACCACGGATTTTAGCTTCGGGCGCCGAACCGCGCACTCCTGCGATCGCGTTTGTTCCGCCTAACGATCCACGTAGCGACAAACAGAAAAATGCCAGAGGTGTTCTTCCAGTTTTACGCAGCAGACAGGCGCGCCGCTTTCCGGCCGCCCGACCACATAATCCAGTCGTCCGGCTGATTTGGACTGGCAGCGAGCCCAAAGGAGAGGTACTCGGACCGCTGCAGCTTTTGGCGCGTGATACTTCCTATGTCGGCCACTCAGCAAGCCTCACGCGCTGCC
>CAYMWZ010000325.1:0-3650 GCA_964394385.1 uncultured Nitrospinaceae bacterium
CTTCCTCGTGCTCGCCGCGGTGGTCTCGGCCGCGATGGCGGGGGCGGCGGGGGGGCTCTACGCCCACTACATCAAGATCGTGGACCCGGACATCTTCCTGTTCATCTACACGGTCACGATGGTGATCATGGTGGTGACGGGGGGGAAGGGGACCCTCACCGGGCCCCTCGTCGGGGCGGTCATCTTCGGGATCCTCCCCGAGATCCTGCGCGAGGTCGCCAGCCCCGAGGTGCAGTGGATCATCTACGGGATCATCATGATCTTGATCGTTTTCTTCCTGCCGAACGGCATCGTGCCTGCCGTGGAGTCGTGGTGGCGTGGCCGCGCGGGCGGAGCCGCTCCTCCCCGGGCGGCCGAGGAGGGGGCATGACGGCGCCCGTTCTCGCGGTCGAGGGGGTGGAGGTGCGCTTCGGCGGCCTGGTGGCCCTCGCGGGGCTCTCCTTCTCCGTGCGGGAGGGCGAGGTGACGAGCCTCATCGGCCCGAACGGGGCGGGCAAGACGACCGCCTTCAACGTCGTCACCGGCTTTCTCCCGCCGGCGCGCGGCGCGGTGCGCTACAAGGAGCATCCGCTCACCGGCCTGCGCCCCAGCCAGATCGCCGAGCGGGGAGTGGTGCGCACCTTCCAGAAGACGAGCGTCTTCGGCGGGATCTCGGTCTTCGAGAACATCCTGATCGGCCTCCACCGCAGGGGGCGCGCGCGGACCTGGGAGATCCTCATGGCGCTCCCCCGGGTCCGCCGGGAGGAGCGGAGGCTCCGGGAAGAGGCCATGGAGGTTCTCTCCTTCGTGGGCCTCGCTCACCGGCGCGGGGAGCTGGGCGCGGCCCTCCCCTACGGGGAGCAGCGCCTGCTTGAGGTGGCCGTCGCGATGGCGGCTGCCCCCTCGCTCCTTCTTTTGGACGAGCCGGTCTCGGGGATGAACCCCGCCGAGACGGCCGGCTTCATGGCAATGGTGGGGAAAATCCGGGAGCGTGGCATCACCATCCTCCTCGTCGAGCACGACATGCGGATGGTGATGGGGGTGTCGGACCGGGTGGTGGTCCTGAACCAGGGGCGGATCATCGCCGAGGGCCCGCCCGGCGAGATCCAGCGCAACCCCGAGGTCATCCGCGCCTACCTCGGCGGGAGAGCCGGGCGTGCTTGAGATCGAGGGCCTCGTCTGCCGGTACGGCAAGGTGAACGCCGTGCGGGAGCTCTCCCTCCGGGTGGCGGAGGGGGAGCTGGTCACCCTGATCGGCGCGAACGGGGCGGGGAAGACCACCACCCTCAAGGCCGTCTCGGGCCTCTTGAAACCCGCGGCGGGGAGGATCGTCTTCGAGGGCGAGGAGATCCAGGCGGCCTCGCCCCGCGCCATCCTCGCCCGGGGCATCGCCCATTGTCCGGAGGGCCGGCGTGTGTTCCCCTATCTGACGGTGGAGGAAAACCTCCTCATGGGGGCGTATCTCCGCCGGGACGCCGCGGGCGTGGCCGAGGATTTGCAGAAAATCTTCCGGCGCTTCCCCGTCCTGGAGGAGCGCCGCCGCCAGACGGCCGGGACCCTCTCCGGGGGGGAGCAGCAGATGCTCGCCATCGGGCGGGCCCTCATGTCCCGCCCCCGGCTGATTCTTTTCGATGAGCCCTCGCTCGGCCTCGCCCCGCACCTGGTGGAGACCACATTTGATATCATCCGGGAGATCCGCGAGCAGGGCGTGACCGTCCTCATGGTGGAGCAGAACGCCTACGCCGCCCTGGAGATGGCCGACCGCTCCTACCTGCTTGAGTCCGGCGCGGTGGCGCTGGAGGGAAGGGGCGCCGAGCTCCTCGGCAACCCCTACGTGAAGCGGGCCTACCTGGGCGGCTGAGGGCCGGCCGGGCAGAGAGAGGAGGGCCTCATGCCCCTCGACCACGATCGTTTCATGGGCCTCGCGCTCGAGGAGGCGAGGCGGAGCCTGGCGGAGGGGAGCGCCCCCGTCGGCTCGGTCATCGTGAAGGACGGGGAGGTCGTCGGAGCCGGCCGGAACCGTGTGCTCTCCCTCCGGGACCCCACCGTCCACGCCGAGGTGGACGCCATCCGCGGCGCCTGCCGGAGGTTGGGCACCGCCAACCTCTCGGGCTGCGTGCTGTACTCTTCGCTGGAGCCCTGCCCGATGTGTCTCTGGGCCATCCAGCTGGCGCAGATCGGCACCTTGGTCCTCGGGGCGCGCCACAGGGACCTGGGCCGGACGGACATCGGAGACTACTGCGTCGAGGAGATGCTGCGGCTGACCAAGCGCCAGATGGAGTTGGTGACCGGCGTCCGCGCCGCCGAGTGCGCGGCCATCCGCCGGGACTGGACTCCCAAAGCGTAGGGCGGCTGGGGCCGCCTTCACGGGGGGACGAGAGAAACGATGGAGTACGTCCGCGCCGCAACCGTCGGGGAAGCCATCGAGTCCGCACGCCGGCCGGGGGCCGCCTTCGTGGCGGGGGGCACGAACCTGGTGGCGGACGTCCTGTTCGGCCGCAAGCGGCCCGCCCTCGCGGTGGACATCAGCCGCCTGGGGGAGCTGCGCTTCATCGAGGAGCGGGAGGGGCGCCTCAGGGTCGGGGCGCTCACGACGGTGACGGATCTCCTCGAATCGGAGCGGGTGCGGGCCGAGGCGCCCCCGCTCTACGAGAGCGCGGTTGAGTTCGCGGGGCCCCTGGTGCGCAACCGGGCGACGGTGGGGGGGAACCTCCTGGACGCCTCCCCGGCGGCGGACCTGGCTCCCCCCCTCCTGGCGCAGGAGGGGCGGGTGGAGCTCCTCTCGGCGGAGGGGCCGCGCACTCTTCCGCTCAGCGCCTTTTTCCTCGGCTACCGCAAGACGGACGCCCGCCCCGGGGAGCTCCTCGTCGCGATCTCCCTCCGCCCCCTGGGGCCCGGCGACCGGGCCGCCTACCACAAGCTCCAGCTCCGCCGGGCCATGGCCATCGCGGTGGTGAGCGTGGCGGTGGCGCTGTGGATGGAGGACGGCCGGTGCGCCGAGGCCGGGATCGGCATGGGGGCGGTGGCCCCGGTCCCCTACCGCTCCGGGCGGGCCGAGGCCGCCCTCCGCGGCCGGCCGCTGGGGGAGGCCGAGATCGCGGCCGCCGCGGCCGCCGCCCGGGAGGAGGCGCGCCCCATCGACGACGTGCGCGCCTCGGCGGCCTACAGGCGGCGCATGTGCGAGGTGCTGGTGCGGCGCCTCCTGAGGCGGGCGGCGGGCCTCCCCGCTCTGGCGGCCTGAGGAGCCGGTGCGATGAGCCGCTATGACGTGGCCTTCCGGGTGAACGGCCAGCTCCGCCGGGCGTCGGTCCGGGGGGAGGACACCCTCTTGAGGGCCTTGCGCGAGCTGGGCCACGTGGAGGTCAAGACGAGCTGCGAGGCGGGCGACTGCGGGGCCTGCACGGTGCTCCTGGACGGGGAGGCGGTGAACGCCTGCCTGGTCTTCGCCGCCCAGGCCGACGGCTCGGAGATCGTGACCGTGCGGGCGATGGTCACGCACCCGATGGAGGTGATGCGCTTCGAGGGCGGCAAGCCGGTGGCGAAGAACTACAACTTCATCCACAAGGTGGAGGCGACCTACAACGGGAAGAAGGTGTTCGAGGTTGAGACCACCCAGGCGGTGAGCCAGAACCCGTTCGTCGTGTTCCCGGTCAAGGCGCTCGAGCCGGGCA
>CAYMWZ010000326.1:0-3646 GCA_964394385.1 uncultured Nitrospinaceae bacterium
GCTCGCGCGGCAACCTGGTGATCACCAACCCCGTCATGATCCAAGGGCTCGTCCTGGCGGGCATCCCGGCGATGCACCACCTCTCCCCCGATCCGTTCACCGTCCTCAAGACGGGTGACCGTGTGCGGATGTCCCCCTCCCGAGGCGTGGTGGAGCTTCTCGCCTCGGCCTAGAGGCGGGGGCGCGGGATTCACCTCGAGGCCCTCGGCCGGTCCGAGATCGGTGCCGAGCGCGCGGCTGACCGGTTCTTGAGCTGAAGCGTTTCGGCGAGTTCCAGGAGGAGGAAGCGCGATGAGTGCCCCACCGGTAGGATTCATCGGCACCGGCGTCATGGGCGGCCCCATGGCCGCAAACGTCCAGCGGTCGGGTTTCCCTCTCCACCTCTACTCCCGCCGGCCGGAGCGGGTCCGGGAGCTGGTTGGAGCGGGCGCCGTGCTCCATCCCTCGGCGGCCGCGCTGGCCTCGGCGGCTCCCATCACGGTGACCTGCGTCACCGCCGACGCCGACGTGGAGGAGGTGGTCCTCGGCCCGCAGGGGTGGCTGGCCGGGGCCTCCTCGGGTAGCGTGCTGATCGAGGCGACCACCGGCACGCCCCGGGCGATGTCGCGCGTGGCGGAGCGGTGCCGGGCGAAGGGAGTCGAGGTCTTGGACGCCCCCATCAGCGGGGGAGCCCGAGGGGCCCGGGAGGGTTCCCTGACGTTTATGGTGGGTGGAGAAGCCTCCGTCCTGGAGCGCTGCCGGCCAGTGCTGGAGGCGATGGGGAAGGCCATCTTCCACGTGGGGCCCGCCGGGGCGGGCAAGGCCATGAAGCTGCTCAACCAGATCATGCTGGCGATAAACACGTGGGGGGTTTGTGAGGCGGCCGTCCTGGCGAAGAAAGCGGGAGTGGACCTCGAAATGGTGCGAGCCGTGGTCTCCAAGAGCTCGGGGCAGTCCTTCACCCTGGATTACCGGCTCCCCCAGTTCATCATGAAGGGCGACTTTTCGCCGGGCTTCAAGACCGCGTTGCAAGCCAAGGATCTCGCCCTCGCGCTCGAGATGGGGGGCGCGCTGCAAGTGCCCTTGATGCTGACCGGCGTGGTGCACCAGGCATTTCGGGCATGCGCGGGGGCGGGGAACGCGGAGCTCGACACGAGCGCCGCCGCCCGCTGGCTGGGGGGGTTGGCGGGAGTTTCCTTTCCTTAGGTTCTTAAGGCGGGAAATCGGGAGAGGCCCGGGCTACGGGGCGAGGATCCAGTTGTTCAGCCGTTCGGCAAGCTCCGGATTCAGCTCGCGCAGGCGGAGGCAGTGGGCTCGGGCCGCCTCCTTTTTGTTCATGCGGCACAGGGCCACTCCCAGGTTGTAGCGCGCCTCTGCATGATCGGGGCTTCGGCGGATGGCTTCCTCGAACTCCCTCGCCGCGTCGGGTATTTCGCTTCGCATCATGTGAACGACGCCCAAGTAGACACGGGCTTCAACGTCCTCGGGATGGCAGGCCAGGGCCTTCCGAAAGGCCTCGAGGGCCGGCTGCGTCTGGCCGTTGCGGGCGTGGATCACCCCCAGGTTGTAGTGGACCTCGGGGCGCTCAGGGTCCAGACGGAGGACTTCGGCGTAGGCTCCGGCCGCGCCGGCGAGGTCCTCTGTATCGAGGAGGGCGTTTCCCAGGTAAAGCCGGGCTTCCACGTCGCTCGGCCGCAAGCGGCACACTTCCCGGAACTGGATAACGGCTGGGGCGTGCTCCTTGAGGGCCAGGTGGGCCAGCGCGAGATTGAAGCGGGCGTCGGGGTCGGAGGGCGTCAGGCTCAGCGCGCGGATGTACTCGTCCACGGCCTGGGAGGGGCGGTTCTCGGAGAAGCGCAATGCCCCCAGATTGAGGGAAGGCCGCGGGTCGTCGGGGCGGAGCTGGCGGGCCGTCTTGAAGCAGTTTGCCGCCTCGTTGCTTCTGCCCAAGCTGGCGTATGAAACCCCCAGATTGAGCCATGCCTCGGCGTTGTCCGGGTTCTCCCCGGTGACCCTTTCCAGGATCTCGGCGGCCTCCTGGGGGGCTTCGTCCATCAGGCAGGCCCCCGCTAGGTGAAGGCTTGCCTGAATGTCCCCCGGCCGAACTTTCAGGACCTCTCGGAAGGCCTGGCGGGCGGGGCCAGGCCGGGCCGCCGAGAGGTGGGCCACGCCGAGGTTCATGCGCGCTTCGGCATGCTCGGGGTCCAGGGCCAGGGCCGCCTCGTAGGCCGCGACCTCCTCTTCGTATCGCTCCAGCGCCGCGCAGGCCAAGCCCCGGCAGACCAAGAGGTCGGGCTCCCGAGGGTGTCGCCTGGAGAAGGCGTCCGCCGCGGCCAGGGCCTCCCCGAAGCGGCCGGCCCTGAGAAGAGCCCTCACCTCCTCCAACCCCGCCCCGAAGGTTTCCGATGGCATTCTTCTGCCCCTCGCCGCTCTCCTATCGCGCGGTCCGCGCCCTGGCCCCCGCCGCGACGGCGGAGAGCAGGTCGCGCTTGATCCCGTCCACGGCGCGGACGGCCTGGGCGAACTTCTCCTCCACGTCCGTGAGAAGCTCACAGAGATCGCGCACGAGGGCGGCGATCTCTTCGGCCGAGGCCGTGGAGAGGCGGGCGGCCCGCTCCTGGATTTTCGCCGCTTCGTCGGCGAAATCGGTGACGCTCACCCCAAAAACCTTCAGGATTCTCCGCAACTCCTCGGTGGCCATGTCCCTTCCCTCCCGACGCCTCTCCAACGACGCTGCCCCGGTGGACCTCCTGGGGAGGCCGGGTCTTAAAGGCGCCTTCAAGTCCGGCCGAGAGTCTCTTCCTCCTTTCCCCGCCCGGTCAGGGGATTTTCCGGTTGACGGGGCAAACCGTCTGAAATAGAATTTCCGGTAACTCGTTATTATAAGGGCATTTTGGCGAGGATGCCCCCTGCGGTCGCCTCCTCGCCCGCATCGTCCCATCCCCCCCCTTATGAGGGGCGAGGCAGCCATGCTTCACCACGTCTATCAATTCAATTCCGGGAAGTTCTCTCAGCAGAAGATCCATGTGGTGGCCGAAGCGCCTTTCAGCATCCTGGTGGAGGGCCGCGAGCTCGCGACCATGATGTGCACCCCGGTGAAGCTCCGGGAGCTTACCCTGGGTTTCCTGGCGTTTGAGCGGTTCATCGATTCCATGCAGGACGTAAAGAGCATCGAGGTGGACGAGGAGGAGGTCGAGGCCCACGTCCAGTTGAACAAGCCGCTCCTCCAAGTCGAGCGCCGGATCTTCACCTCGGGCTGCGGGGGTGGGCTCACCTTCCACTTGGACATTCATGATTATCCTCCCATTCGAACCAGCCGCCTCCTGGAGCCGAACGCCATCACCGCGCTGATCGAGAGGCTCAACGAAGCGGCTGTCCTCTATCAGCAGTCGCGGGGCATCCATACCGCCGCCCTCTCGGACGGGGAGAAGCTCATCGCCGTGGCGGAGGACGTCGGGCGGCACAACGCCATCGACAAGCTCCGCGGGGAGACCCTCGAGAAGGGCGTCGACACCCGGGACCACATTCTCATCAGCACGGGGCGCATCTCTTCTGAGATGCTGCGAAAGGCGGCGCGCATGAACGTGCCCTTCGTCGTCTCGCGCACCTCTCCGACGAGCCTCTCCATCGCCGTGGCCAAACGGCTGGGCATCACTCTCATCGGCTA
>CAYMWZ010000327.1:0-3597 GCA_964394385.1 uncultured Nitrospinaceae bacterium
GGCGAAGCAGATCAAGCGCATCACCTTCGAGCTGGGCGGGAACGCCCCCTTCATCGTCTTCGACGACGCCGACCTCGACGCGGCCGTCGAGGGGGCGGTGGCCATCAAGTACCTCAGGGTCGGGGGCCAATCCTGCATCTGCGCGAACCGCATCTACGTCCAGGAGAGCATCGCGGAGCGGTTCACCAAGGCGTTCGTGGAGAAGGTGAAGGCCCTCAAGGTGGGGCCCGGCTTTGAGCCCGGGATGCAGGTGGGCCCTTTGATCAACGAGAGCGCCCGGAAATCCATGCACGACCTGGTGGAGGACGCCAAGAGGCGGGGAGGGAAGGTGCTTGCGGGGGGGGACTACCTCCGCGAGGGCAAGTACGCGAAGGGCTATTTCTACGCCCCCACCGTCGTGGCCGGCGCGCAGGACGACTGGCCCGTGTGCCAGGAGGAGATCTTCGGGCCCATCGCCCCCATCCTCACATTTAAGACGGAGGAGGAGCTCGTCCGCCGGGCGAACGACACCATCTTCGGCCTCGCTTGCTATTTCTACACCCGGGACATGGGGCGGGTGGTCCGCCTCTCGGAGCGGCTCGACTACGGGCTCATCGGGGTGAACGACGCGGCCGGCTACACCCACGAGATCCCCTTCGGCGGCTTCAAGCAAAGCGGCCTGGGCCGGGAGGGCGGCCACGAAGGCCTCGAGATGTATCTCGAGGTCAAGTCCGTGGTGGTGAACCTGGGCGGCTGAGGGCCCGCCCGGGGGGGCTGCTTTTCGCCGCTTTCGGGTCCGTTTGCCCCGGGAAATGGGCGGTTTCGCCGGGATTGGAGCGGGGAGGCGAACCCCCCGCCGCCGGGTGGCCTTAGGGAACTCTGGCGAGAGAGGCCATTTTCGGGCGGTTGAGGTATATTGACGGGGTGGTGGGGCCGTCTCGGCCGCCGCCGGGCGCGATGGGGAGGCCGGGGCCGAGAGGGGCCACGAAAGGAGGCGGCGCGATGTTTCCGACTTTGGGGTTCCCTGAGCTTCTGCTGATCCTGGCGATCTGCGTGCTCGTCTTTGGAGCCAGGCGGTTGCCCGAAATCGGCTCCGGCCTGGCCAAGGGGATCAGGAGCTTCAAGAAAGGCATGAACGAGGAACCCGAGTTGCCGGAGAAGAAGGCCGAAGCCTCCGCGGTTTCAGGGAAATCCGACGGTCAGGACAAAGCCTAGGCCGGTCCCGACCGGCGCCGGAATCTTGCGTTAAGAGGGAAGAACAACCCGGGACCACGCTCCGAGCGCGCCGCTCTTCGGCCCCTCCCCTGGCGGGGTATCGAGCGGCGCGCCGATAGGGTTTCGCTGGAAACGGCGCAGCCTCCCGGTCCATTTGGAAAGGAGCGCTGGGCGGGCGGCCGGGCCGGAAGCCCGAGAGGCGGGCGGCACCGGCGGCGGGAGTGAGCCAGCCCTGCGTTCGCGCCGGCTGGCTTTTTTCTTCCCCGCTTCAGGAGAAGAAGATGGAGTTTTTCAAGGTCATCTCCCCGGCGGAGGCGATGGAGGCGGTGCGGGGGTTCTCGCCCCTTCCGGCGGAGGAGGTCCCCGCCTTTGAGGCCGTGGGCCGCATCCTCGCCGAGGACGCCCTGAGCCCCGTGGACCTGCCCGACTTCCCCCGCGCCACCATGGACGGATACGCCATCCGGGCGGCCGACTCCTTCGGCGCGAGCGAGTCCATCCCCGCCTACCTGGAGGTGGTGGGGCAGGTCTCGATGGGCGCCGCGCCCTCCTTCCGGGTCGGGCGCGGCCAGGCGGGGCGGGTGAGCACGGGCGGGATGATTCCCGAGGGAGCCGACGCCGTCGTCATGGAGGAGCACACCTCCACGCCGGACGAGACCACTCTCGAGGTGCGCCGGCCCGTGTCGGTGGGAGAGAACGTCCTCGCCGTGGGGGACGACCTGCGCGCCGGGGAGCGGATTCTCCCCGCGGGGGCGCGCCTGCGCAGCCAAGACATCGGCGCCTTTGCCGGGGTGGGGGTCACCGTCCTGAAGGTGCGTCGCCGGCCGCGGGTGGCGATTCTCCCGACGGGGGATGAGCTGGTCGATCCGCGGGCCGAGCCCAAGCCCGGCCAGGTGCGGGACATCAACCGCTTCTCCCTGGCGGCGGCCGTGATCGAGGCGGGGGGGGCTCCCGAGACGGAGGAGATCCTCCCGGACGATCTGGCGCGCATCAAGGCCCGCCTCGCGGAGGCGGTGGAGCGGGCGGATGTGGTCCTCATCTCGGGCGGCAGCTCGATGGGGGTGCGCGACTACACGGTCGAGGCGGTCGACTCGCTGGGCGAGCCCGGCGTGCTCGTGCACGGTATTTCGATCAAGCCCGGCAAGCCCACCATCATCGGCCGGGTGCGGCGCGGGGAGGTGGACAAGGCCGTGGTGGGCATTCCGGGCCATCCGGTCTCCGCCCTGATGATTTTCCACGCCTTCGTGCGCCCCATCCTGCGCCAGCTGAGCGGGGAGTCCCCCTCGCCCGCCGGGGAGGCGGGTCAGCTCACGGCGCGGCTCTCGCGCAACCTCCCCTCCGCCCCGGGCCGCGAGGATCTGGTGCGCGTGACGCTGGAGCGCAAGGACGGGAGTTTCCTCGCCCATCCCCTCATGGGGAACTCGGCCATGATCTCCACCATGACCAAGGCCGACGGGTTCATCACCATCCCGCTGGAGCGCGAAGGCCTCCCGGCGGGGACGGAGGTGCGGGTCACCCTCTACTGAGGGACGGCGCGCGCCGCACACGAGGCCACCGATGAGCGAAGCTCTCCTGCCGATGGCGGGGCGGAAGATCTACCTCGAGAACATCCCGCGTGAGGAGGCGCTCGCCCGCCTTCTGGAGAAGGCGGGCCCTCCCGCCTCCCTTCCCGCCGAGGAGGTGCCGGTTCCCGAGGCGCTCGGGCGGGTGACGGCGGAGCCCGTCTTCGCCGCGGTCTCAAACCCCCACTTCCACGCCGCCGCCATGGACGGCTTCGCCCTCCGGGCCGAGGACACCTTCGGCGCCTCGCCGGTCCACCCCCGCGTCCTGCGGGTGGAGGTGGAGGCCTATCCCGTGGACACGGGAGATCCCCTCCCGCCCGGGACCGACGCCGTCGTCATGGTGGAAGACGTCCACGAGGTGGAGCCGGGCGCGATCCAGATCGAGGCGGCCGTCTCCCCCTGGAGCCACGTCCGGGTGGCGGGGGAGGACATCATCCAGGGCCAGCTCGTCCTGCCCCCGGGGCATCGGCTTCGCCCCTTCGACCTGGGGGGGCTGCTCGCGGCGGGGGTGACGCGCGTCTCCGTGCGGAAGCGGCCCGCCGTGGCCATCATCCCGACGGGGGATGAGCTGGTCCCCCCGGGGACGGACCTCGAGCCGGGCCAACTCGTCGAGTTCAACTCGACGGTCCTCTCCGCCTACATCGCCCGATGGGGGGGAGAGGCCCTGCCGCGGGCCATCGTCGAGGATCGCTTCGAGGCGATCGAGGCCGCCGTGCGCGAGGCGCTCGGGCGCGCCGACATCGTCCTCGTCAACGCTGGCTCCTCGGCGGGCCGGGAGGACTACACCTCCGCCGTGGTCCAGAAGCTGGGGGAGCTGCTCGTCCACGGGGTGGCGATCTTTCCG
>CAYMWZ010000328.1:0-3595 GCA_964394385.1 uncultured Nitrospinaceae bacterium
GGACGGGCTACCTCACGGGGTACTGGCACGCGCGGGGCACCAGCTACTTCGCCCCCGCGTGGCGGGCCGATCCGGAGGCCAGGAGAAGGCACTTCATGGATCGCCTGGAGCGCGACCTCAGCCTCCAGCCCGGGCAGCGGGAGCGGGTGGGCGAGGCCCTGCGGCGCCATCACGAGCGCCTCTTGCAGCTCCGGCAGGAGATGCACCCCCGGATGGAGGGGATTCTCCAGGAGGCGCGCGAGGAGCTCCGCTCCCTCCTCGAGCCCGGCCAGCAGGAGCGGTTCGACCTCATGGTGCGCGAGATGGAGGAGCACAGGCGCCGCATGCGCGAGCGCTGGATGCGCGGCGGCCCCGGCGGAGGCATGGGGCCTGCGATGCGGGGCGGCCCGCCCGAGCGGTGAACGAGAAGGGAACCCGCGGCCGTCCAATAGGGCGAGAGGAAGGAGCACCTTCCTGATCGCGATGGCGGCCTCGGCCCCCGCGCCGCGGTCCCAGCCGCCGAGAGGAGACCGTCGAGAATGAAACGAAAGAGAAACACCCTCATCCTTGCAGGCGCCGCAGCCCTCCTGGGGCTCGGTCTCGCGGGCTACACCTTCGCGGACTCCCCCGGCCGCGTCGGGGGGGAGGGGCCGGGGTGGCACCGCGGCATGGGCCCGGGCGCCCACCACATGCGCTTCGGCCCGGGCATGATGGGCGGCGGATTCATGGGGCACCACCCCTTCGGCGCCCGCCCCCTCATCTCCTACGCCCTGGCCCTCCGCGATGAGCTGAAGCTCACCGACGAGCAGGTGAAGAAGCTCGAAGACCTCCGGGACGCCTTCGCCCGCAAGGCCATCCGCGAGCGGGCCGAGATCCAGACCCTCGGGCTGGACCTCCGGCGCGCCCTCTCGGCCGAGAAGGTGGACATCGCCGAGGTGGAGAAGCAGATCCGCGCCATCGAGAAGAAGCGCGCCGATCTCAGGATCGAGCGCCTCAAGGCGATCGAGGCGGGGAAGGCGGTCCTCACGGCGGAGCAGCTCAAGCAGCTCCGCGGGCACGCGGCCTCACCCCTTGGCCCCGGGAGGCGCATGAGCCGACCGGACTTTGGCCCAGGCGAGGGGATGATGGGACCGCGCTTCGGCATGGGCCCCGGAGGGGGCCACGGAATGATGGGGATGATGGGGCCGGGATCCGGCATGGGCCCCGGAGAGGGCGCGGAGCAGGAGGCCGAGCCCCCCTCCGCCCATTGACCCCCGCCTGAAGCAAAAGAGGGGCTCCCCCCGCGGGGAGCCCCTCTTTTGCTCCGCCCTCCGCCATTCTAGCGGGCGGCCTCCTCGGTCATCTCGCCCTCGAAGACGAGGCGGGTGTCGCCCTCCATGTAGACGTCCCGCGCGTCCGCCCCGCGGCCGGCGAAGTGGATGGTCAGGACCTCCCCGCTCCGCACCTCGACGTCCACGGGCGGCTCGACGAGGCCCCGCGCCGCCGCCAGGACGGCCGCCGCCACCGCGCCCGTCCCGCAGGCCAGGGTCTCATCCTCCACGCCGCGCTCGTAGGTCCTGAGCCTCAGCCGGCGGGGGCCGGCCGCCTGGCAGAAGTTGGCGTTCGTCCCCGCGGGCTGGAAGGCCGGATGGCGGCGGATCTGGCGGCCCTCCTCGACGACGCGGGCGGCTTCGACATCCCCGACGAACTCCACCGCGTGGGGGACCCCCGTGTTCAGAAAGTCGAGGGTGACGCGGCGCCCCGCGAGGTCGATCTCCAGCCCCGGCCGGAAGTCCCGGGGCGGGGTCATACGGAGCTTTACGCGGTTTCCCCGGATGGTGGCGTCGATGATCCCGGCCAGGGTCTCGAAGGAGAGGCGTTCCTTGTTGATGCCCAGCTCCCGGGCGAAGCGGGCGGCGCAGCGGCCGCCGTTGCCGCACATCTCGGCCTCGGAGCCGTCCGCGTTGAAGAAGCGCCACTTGAAATCCGCCCGCTCGCTCGGCTCGATGAACATGAGCCCGTCGGCCCCGACCGAGATCCCCCGGCGGCAGACGGCGCGGACGAAATCCCGCATCTTGTCGGCGTCGAAGCGGCGGTCTCGGTTGTCGATGAAGATGAAGTCGTTTCCGCTTCCGCTCAGCTTGGTGAACCGGATCCGCTCGCCCATCCTCAGCGGCTCCCCCCGGCGATGAAGGCCGGGATGCTCTCCCCCCGGATGAGGTCCTCGTAAGTCTCCCGCGCCCGGATGACGAAGTACTCCCCCTCCCGCACCAGGACCTCCGGCGGGCGGGGGCGGGAGTTGTAGTTCGAGGCCATGGCGAAGCCGTAGGCCCCCGCGCTCATGATGGCGATCAAATCCCCCCGCCGGAACCCGGGCAGGTCGCGGTCCTTGGCCAAATAGTCCCCGCTCTCGCAGACGGGACCCACGAGGTCGCTCCTTTGGCGGGGGCGGGAGCGGGCGGCCTCCTCGACCGGCCAGGCGTCATGATAGGCCTCGTAGAGGCTGGGGCGGATGAGGTCGCTCATGCCCGCGTCGATGATGACGAAGCGCTTCTCCTCATTCGCCTTGGCGTAGAGCACGCGCGTCACGAGGATGCCCGCGTTTCCCACGATGACGCGGCCCGGCTCGAAGAGGAGCGTGCAGCCCAAGTCCCGGACCGAGGGCAGGATCGCCTCGGCGTAGTCCTTGGGCAGAGGGGGCGCCTCGTCCCGGTAGGTGATGCCCAGGCCGCCCCCCAGGTTCAGGTAGCGGATGGCGTGGCCGTCCGCTCGGAGGGCGCGGACCAGCTCGGCCACCTTCCCCACGGCGTCCACGAAGGGCCCGCTCTGGGTGATCTGGCTCCCGATGTGGCAGTGCACCCCGCAGGCGTCGATGCGGGGCATGGCCGCCGCCGCGCGGTACTGGGCCCGGGCCTTGGCGATGTCGATGCCGAACTTGCTCTTCTTGAGCCCCGTCGAGATGTAGGGATGCGTGGCCGGGTCCACGTCCGGGTTCACCCGGACGGCCACCCGGGCCCTCCTCCCCGCCCGGGCCGCCACGGCGTCGATGTTGGCGAGCTCCTCTTCGCTCTCCACGTTGAACATGAGGACCCCCTGATCGAGGGCGTAGGCGATCTCCTCGTCCGACTTCCC
Organism: uncultured Nitrospinaceae bacterium; assembly: GCA_964394385.1. GTDB lineage: Bacteria > UBA8248 > UBA8248 > UBA8248 > UBA8248 > CAYMWZ01. The sequence continues at coordinate 3,091 of CAYMWZ010000328.1, forward strand.
CACCCCGGCGAAGACGATCCGTTCGGGGGGCACGCCGGCCCTGACCGCCCGGAAGAGCTCGCCCCCCGAGACGATGTCCAGGCCCCCCCCCATCTCCGCGAAAAGGCGCAGGATGGCGATGTTGGAGTTGCTCTTCATGGCGAAGCAGACGAGGTGGGGCACCGAGGCGAAGGCCTCGTCGAACACCCGGAAGTGGCGCACCAGCGTCCGGTGGCTGTAGACGTAGAAGGGGGTGCCCACCTCCCGGGCCAGCCGGGAGAGGGGGACCCCCTCGGCGTGCAGCTCCCCGCCCTTGTACTCGAAATAGTGCATCGCCTCTCCCTGTTCCCCTTCCGCTCAGCCGCCCCCGGCATTCGCAGGGGCGGGCCTTGTGCCCGCCCGCATCCGGGCAGCCGCACGGGCTGCCCCTACATTTCCACCTTGCCCTCTTCCAAAGGGAGGAAGAGTGGCCGCTGTGCCACGCCTCACAGCCCCGGGATGAGGGGATCCCTGGGGGGCTTCGGGG
>CAYMWZ010000329.1:0-3585 GCA_964394385.1 uncultured Nitrospinaceae bacterium
AAGGAGCAGCCCCCCGGGGCGGCGAGGAGAAGCAGCCCTGCGGCCGCCAACGGGATGGCGCGCGCCGCGCCGGGGAAGCGGGGGGGTTGCAAGGCCCGGTCAGCTTTCCTTGGCGTGGCCGGCGGCTGCGGCCAGGCGCTTGTCCACCTCGCCCTCCCCGCCGGTCATGTGGCAGGTTCCCTCGAAAACGGCGCCCTCTTCGATGTAGATGCTCGGGGTGAAGATCTCGCCCTTGACGTGGCTCCCGGTGCGGATCTCGCACTTCTCCTTGGCCTCGATCTTCCCGTCCACCCGGCCCATCACGATGACCACGCCGGCCTGGATGGTGGCGGTCACCCGGGCGGCCGCGCCGATGATGAAGGTGTCCTCGGTGACCACCTCTCCCTCCAGGACCCCGTCCACGCGCACCGTCCCCTCGAAGGAGATCACGCCCTTGAACTCGGTGCCCTCCCCCAGGAAGGCCCGGATGGTCTTCTCGTAGTTCTTCGCGCTTCGGGACATTCATCCTCCCCTCGGCCCCGCCGCCTGCCGGGCCTCAGCTGAGCCGCTCCACCAGCCCCTCGAGGATCTCCGTGGAATAGTACTCGATGAGGATCTTGCCCTTCTTCTCGTCTCCCTGGATGAGGACCTTCGTGCCCAGCGCACCGCGGAGGCGCTCCTGGACGTCGCGGAGGTAGAGCGCCTGCGGCCCCGTGGGCCCCTCCCCGGATGCGGTATGGGCGTATTTTGCTCTTTTGGAGGAAGGCCCCGCAAGCGCCCTCCGGATGCGGGCCTCAAGCTGGCGCACGGAGAGGCCGCCCTTGACCGCCGCGCGGGCGAGGGCCGCTATCTCCCCCTCCGAGCGCAGGGAGAGGAGGGCACGGGCGTGGCCCATGGACAACTGGCCCGCCGCCACACTCTCCTGGACCGAGGGAGGCAGCCTCAGGAGGCGGATGTAGTTGGCCACGGTGGAGCGGTCCTTGCCCACCCGCGCGGCCACCTCCTCCTGGGTGAGGCCCAGGCGCTCCATCATGCTCTGGAAGGCGGCGGCCTCCTCCATCGGGTTCAAGTCCGAGCGCTGGACGTTCTCGATGATGGCGAGCTCGAGGGCGCTCTCCCCCGCGGCCTCCACCACGAGGGCGGGCACCTCGGCGAGCCCCGCCATGCGCGCGGCGCGCCAGCGCCGCTCGCCCGCCACGATCTCGTAGTCCCCCGCCGCAAGCCGCCGCACCAAGATGGGCTGAAGCACCCCGCGGCCGCGCATCGACTCGGCCAGCTCCTCCAGGCCCTCCTCGTCGAAGCCGGTCCGCGGCTGGTGGAGCCCCGGCCGGAGCCGATCGAGGGGAAGCCGGAGGAGCCTCCCCTCCTCGGCCGCGGGGGCGAACCCCGGCTCGCCCGGGGCGGGCCCGGGGGGAGGAAGGGGCGCCTCCTCAGCCGAGAGGAGAGCATCCAGGCCGCGCCCCAACGCCTTCTTTCGCGTCAGCGCCATCGCTTAAGCCCTCAGCCTGCGCCCGGCGCGGGCCAGGAACTCGCCCGCCATGGCGAGGTAGGCCTGGGCCCCCGGGGAGGAGATGTCGTAGGCGATCACCGGCTTGCCGTGGCTGGGCGCCTCGGCCAGGCGGACGTTGCGGGGGATCGCCACCTTGTAGACGAGATGGGGAAGATGGGTGCGCAGATCCTCCCCCACCTGGCGGGAGAGGTTGGTGCGCCCATCGTACATGGTGATGACGATCCCGCCGAGCTGCAAGCCCGGGTGGACCGACGCCCGGATGCGCTCCATCGTCTTCATGAGCCGGGCCAGGCCCTCGAGGGCGAAGTACTCCGCCTGGATGGGGATGAGCACCTCGTCCGCCGCGCGCAGGGCGTTCAGGGTCAAGAACCCCAGGGAGGGGGGACAGTCGATGAGGATGAAGCGGAACTCCTCGCGGATGGGGGCGAGGGCCGCCCGCAGGCGCCCGGCCCGGTCCGGGAGGTCGGCCAGCTCAACCTCGGCCCCGGTCAGGTCGATGGAGGAGGGTAAAACCATAAGTCCTTTAATATCAATATGTTGTATTGATTCCCGCCGCAGGGGCTCCCCGAGGACCAGGGCCCGGTAGAGAGAGGCGTCCGCGGCGGCGATGCCGAAGGCGCTTGAGGCGTTGGACTGGGGATCGAGGTCCACGAGGAGGGTGGGCTCGTCGGCCACGGCCAGGCAGGCAGCCAGGTTGACGGCGGTCGTGGTCTTCCCCACCCCTCCTTTCTGGTTGACGACGGCCACCACCGGGCAGCTCCGGGCGGGGCCGGGGGGAGCCTCGACGGCGGCGGGGGGAGCCGGAGCGGCTTGCTCATTCATGGCGGCGAGAGGCGCTCCGGAGGAAGGGCGGCCGGATCATGGCCCAAGATTGCACAGGGCGGGGGGAAATTCAAGGGCTGTTCCACGTGGAACGAAGAATCCCGCCATTTCGGGAAACCGGGAGGCCCGGGCCGTTCCACGTGGAACAAAAAGGGCGGCCCGGAGCCGCTCAAGTGCTTATTTTTTCTTGACTTATCTTTGAATTTCGACCTTCTCGCCCCCCCGGCCCGGGCTGTTCGCCCGCCGGAGGTGGACCTCGAGCACCGCCACGGCGGCCGGGGTGACCCCCGAGATGCGGCTCGCCTGGCCCAGGGTCCGGGGGCGGACCTCCTCCAGGCGCTGGCGGACCTCGGCCGTCAGGTGCTTGATGTCCTTGTAGGAGAGCGTCTCGGGGATCCGCACCCGGTCCGCCGCCCGCAAAACCGCCACCTGCTGCGCCTCGCGCTCGAGGTACTCCCGGTAGCGGATCTCGGCCAGGACGAACCGCCTCGACTCCCTGTCCAGCCCCTCCCAGAGTGCCCCGAAGCGCCCGCCCTGCAAGGCGTCCACCCGGACCGCCAGGGGCGGCTCCACCTCGGGCCGGCGCAGCAGGTCGCCCAAGGTCAGGGACTTCCGCGGGGGGGTTGTTCCCCCCGCCGCGAGGGCGGAGAGGATCTCAGGCTTGAGTTTAATTTGTTTATTTTCAATGTATTTCAGCATATTTTCGGAATTTTTTCGTCTTTCAAGATACCCCTTGTAGCTCTCCCCGTCCACCGAGCCCAGCTCTCGGCCCAGCCCGGTCAGGCGGCGGTCGGCGTTGTCGTGGCGGAGGATCAGGCGGTGCTCGGCCCGGCTGGTAAACATCCGATAGGGCTCGGCCACCCCCTTGGTGACCAGGTCGTCGATGAGGACCCCGACGTAGGCCTCCTCCCTCCCCAGCACCACGGGCTCCTCCCCCCGGACGAGGCGGGCGGCGTTGATCCCCGCCATAAGGCCCTGGGCGGCGGCCTCCTCGTAGCCGGTCGTGCCGTTGATCTGGCCCGCGTGGAAGAGCCCCGCCACGCGCTTCGTCATCAAGCTGGGCTCAAGCTCGGTGGGATCCACGTAATCGTACTCGACGGCGTAGCCCGCCCGCATCATCTCGGCCCGCTCGAGCCCCCGGATGCTCCGCACCATCGGGAGCTGCACGTCCACGGGGAGGCTCGTCGAGATCCCGTTCACGTAGATCTCGCAGGTCTCACGCCCCTCGGGCTCGAGGAAGATCTGGTGCGCCTCCTTCTCGGCGAAGCGCATCA
>CAYMWZ010000330.1:0-3567 GCA_964394385.1 uncultured Nitrospinaceae bacterium
CGACCAGGCCGAGGCCCTCGTCATGAGCGACGAGATCATCGTCATGAGCAAGGGCCGCATCCAGCAGAGGGGAGGGCCCCACGACATCTACGCCCGCCCCGCCAACCGCTACGTGAGCAACTTCATCGGGGTGGCCAACCTCATCGAGGGCCGCATCGCGCGCGTCTCGGGGCCGGGGCGGGGCGAGATCGAGGTGAGCCAGGGCGGCCAGCGCGTCCTCCTCCCCTGCGTCCTGGGGGAGGGCCTCTCGGACGGGTCGCCGGCCGTCCTCTCCGTGCGGCCCGAGAACGTGGAGGCCCTGCGCGACCCCGACGGCGGGGGGCCCCGCCTGGAGGGAGAGGTCCTCCAGACCATCTTCCTCGGCAACTGCCTGGACTGCCGGGTGCGGTGGGGCGATTTCGAATTTAAGGTCCTGGCGCCCTCGCGCGACCGCCTGCGGCCGGGCGAGCGGGTCTACCTGCGCCTGGACCCCGAGCACACCCTGGCCGTCCAGCCCTGAGGGGGAGCGGATGTCCTTCGTCGAGGTGAGCGGGCTCATCAAGCGCTTCGGCCCGGAGGTGGCCGTCAACGGCGTGAGCCTCGCCGTCGAGCAGGGGGAGTTCGTCACCCTCCTGGGCCCCTCCGGCTGCGGAAAGACGACGACGCTGCGCTGCATCGCGGGCCTCGAGCGGCCCGACGGCGGGGAGATCCGCATCGAGGGCGAGGTGGTGGCCTCCGCCGAGCGGGGCGTCTGCCTCAACCCCGAGGAGCGGAACCTCGGCATGGTCTTCCAGAGCTACGCCGTGTGGCCCCACATGACCGTCTTCGACAACGTGGCCTACGGCCTCCGGGTGCGGCGCCTGGGCCGGGCCAAGATCCGGGAGAAGACGGCCAAGGCGCTCGAGCTGGTGGGCCTCGGCCACCTGGCCGAGCGCTACGCCACCAAGCTCTCCGGCGGCCAGCGCCAGCGGGTGGCCCTGGCGCGCGCCATCGTCTACAACCCCAGGGTCGTCCTCTTCGACGAGCCCCTGAGCAACCTCGACGCCAAGCTGCGCGAGCAGATGCGCATCGAGCTCTCCCGCCTCCAGCACGACGTGGGCATCACCTCGATCTACGTCACCCACGACCAGACCGAGGCCCTCGTCATGAGCGACAGGGTGGTGGTGATGAACCGGGGCGTCATCCAGCAGGTGGGGGACCCCTACTCCATCTACGCCCAGCCGGCGAACGCATTCGTCGCCGGCTTCATCGGGGTGGCCAACCTCCTGGAGGGCACCCTCCTCGGCCGCGACGGAGGGCTCTGCGAGGTGGAGATCCCCACGGGCGGGGCGCAGCCGCCGCTGCGCCTGCGCGCGGCGGGCGGGGAGAGCGCCTCGGCGGGCCAGCGGATCATCCTGAGCCTCCGGCCCGAGGACATCGCCCTCCACCTCTCGCGCCCAGGCGATTCCGCCAACGTGATGGAGGGGGAGGTAATCGACACCGTCTACCTGGGCAACTTCCTCGACTGCCAGGTCCGCGTGGGGGCGCACGAGGTGGGCGTCCAGATCGACCACTACGAGCACCTCGCCCCCCGGCAGAGGGTCTATCTCACCTTCCGGCCCGACCACGGCCTCTGCCTGACCGAGTGAGGCGGCCTTGCGCGCCGTCCTCACGCCCTCCACAAAAGAAGCCGGCCGCGAGGCCCGCTCAAAGCCCCGGCCCGCCCGCAGCGACGGGAGGCGGGCCCCGGCCTCCTGCACCCTCCTCGCGGGAGGGGACATCGCCATCAGCCGCGCCCGCGCGCGGGGGGCCCTCGGCCGGCTGGCCCCCCTCTTCCGGGAGGCGGGGGTGGCCTTCGCCAACCTGGAGCTCCCCCTCTCGCGCAGGGGGCGGCCCGCCCCCGAAAAGATCCTCCTGCGCGGGGCGCCCGAGATGGACGAGGCCCTCGCCGAGGCGGGCTTCGGCGCCCTGGCCTTCGCCAACAACCACGCCCTGGACTACGGCGAGGAGGCGTTCTTCGAGACCATCGCCCTCATGGCGGCCCGCTCCATCCCCCTGGTGGGGGCGGGGGAGGATCTGGCCGGGGCGCGCAGGCCCGTGGTCCTGGAGCGCGGGGGGCTCCGGGTGGGGCTTCTCGCCTACTCCTCCGTCCTCCCGCGGGGATTCGCCGCGGGGGCGCACTCCCCCGGCGTGGCTCCCCTCCGGGCCCTCACCTCCTACCGCACCTGGCGGGACCTCGCCGAGTACCCCGGCACCCCTCCCGAGATCCGCACCTGGGCCGATCCCGGGGACCTCCGGGCCATGGCGCGCGACATCCGGACCCTCCGGCGGCGGGCGGACGTCCTCATCGTGAACCACCACTGGGGGACGAGCATGGTGCACGAGGTCAGGGATTTTCAGCGCGAGATCGCCCGCGCCGCCGTGGACGCCGGGGCCGACCTCGTCCTCGGGGGCCACCCCCACGTCCTCCAGGGGGTGGAGTTTTATCAAGAGAAGCCCATCGTCTACAGCATGGGGAACCTCGTCTTCGACTTCGACATCTCCTTCTTCACCGAGGCGACGCATCAAACCTTCCTCTTCGGCTGCGCCCTGGCCAAGGGGGCCGCCCGCGACCCCTACCTCATCCCCTGCGCGGCGGGCGTCCGCAAGCCCCCCGCCCTCCTCTCCCCCCGGAGCGGGGAGGGGCGCGAGATCCTCCGCCTCATGGAGCGCCTGAACAAACCCTTCGGGACGAAGATGAAGTTCGAGGGCGGGCGCGCACGGCTGATGCCCCCCAAGTAGGGGCGTTCAATTGAACGCCCTCGGGGTAAAAAACCCCCTGCCAGTCCCCATACGTCCAGCCGGAAGTACCGACGTGGATGGCGGGCGGGGGGCATGGGACGCCGCCCTGCGCTCAGGCGGCGTAGCGGATGATCTCAAGCTCGGCGCCGCCACCGGCCCGAGATAAGATCTCGTCGACCCGGCGGAGCACCTCGTCTTCCATCAGGAATTCGGGACAATTCCCGCACTGCAAGACCGGGAGGCTCTTTAGGATCACAATGCTCGTCTCCCGCACCTTGAACGGAAGATCCGTCCTCGCCGCGTTCAACTCGGCTCCACAAACCGTGCATCTCATGGCCTCGGTCTCCTGGTCCTCAGGTCCGGCTGCCACTCCGCCAGATCCGGCCGGTACGATGTTACTACACGGACGTTATCCCCCTCAACATCGACCGCGAACAGCACGTGGAAAGCGGCCTCCCCGTGCCGGGCAAGGAGCAGGTAGCTCGGCAGGTACTTGTCGCCGGATACGCTTCGACCAATTCGTACGTGTCCACGGCCTCCAAGATCGCCTCGCGCCGAATGAACCGGCCTCCGAGGCGCATGTTCACGTGATAGGTCCAAAAAACTCGCCCTCGCCGGACGCGGTCGCGGATGAATTCGATTGGATCCTCGGGAATCCTCCCCACAGGAGGCATGGGTTTCCCCCTAGCTCACCTTCCCCTCGGCGTCCGCCACGGGACCCTTGATGATGATGGCGGTCATCTTGCCCCCGACGGCGGCCGTCTTGTGCTCGAGCCCCGCCGGGATGAAGGCCACGGCGCCCGGGTAGAGGTCGATCCGCTCGCCCCG
>CAYMWZ010000331.1:0-3557 GCA_964394385.1 uncultured Nitrospinaceae bacterium
GTACTGGGGCGAGATCAAGGGGGTCTACTTCACGGGCGACGGCGCGCGCCGCGACGAGGACGGCTACTACTGGATCATGGGCCGGGTGGACGACGTCATCAACGTGGCCGGCCACCGGCTGGGCACCATGGAGGTCGAGAGCGCGCTCGTGGCCAACCCGCGCGTGGCCGAGGCGGCGGTGGTGGGCATCCCCCACGAGCTCAAGGGCCAGGGCATTGCGGCCTTCGTGACCCTGAAGGGCGCCAACACCAAGAATGTCGCCCTCGAGCAGGAGCTCAAGGATTGGGTGGTCAAGGAGATCGGGGCCATCGCCCGGCCCGACGTGCTGCGCTTCACCGACGCCCTGCCCAAGACCCGCAGCGGCAAGATCATGCGCCGCCTCCTGCGCGACGTCGCCTCGGGCTCCGGGAAGCTGGGCGACACCACCACCCTCGAGGACATCTCCGTCCTCCAGAGCCTCCAGCAGTACCAGGACGAGTAGGGGCGCCTCTGCCTCATCCCCCCTCCTCCTCCGGGGAGGGCGGGGGAGGGGCGAAGGGGACGTAAGCCCCCCCTACCCCCCCACCTCCCACAGCCCCCCCGCCAGCTCCTCGATGTACTCTCTGTTCTCCAATCGCGCGCGCCAGCGCTCGGGGATGGCCTCGATCCCGAGGTAAGCGCCCGAGAGGGCGCAGGCCATGGCGCCCAGGGTGTCGCGGTCCCCCCCGTGGAGGACGGCCCCCATCAGGCACTCCTCGAAGGAGTCCGGGCTCCTGAGGAAGGCGAAGATCGCGTAGGGGACCGAGAGGTGGGCCTCGACCCCCCGGCCCAGCCGGCCGGCCGCGTGGCCGGAGGGCGCGCCCCCGGCCAGGAGCTCCCGGAGGAGGCGCATCTTCTCCCGCATCTCGGGCGTCCGGGCGAAGGCGGCCAAGTCCTCGGCGAAGGCGAGGGGAGAGAAGCCTTCCCCGGGCTCCAGGGACACCGCCCGGGCGGCGGCCCGGGCGATGAGGGCGGCGCCATCCACCCCGACCGGGTGGGCGTGGGTCGCCCGGGCCGAGAGGGCGGCCCGCTCGTAGAGGTCCTCCGCCCGGCGGAAGAAGAGGCCGAGGGGGGCGACCCGCATCGCGGCCCCGTTCCCGAGGGAGCCCTCCCCCCCGAAGAGGGCGGCCGCCGCCTCGGCGCAGGAGACCCCCTCCTGCCTGACCCGCTCGAAGATGGCGGGAGGGCCCATGGCGTAGCCCCGCCAGGGCTCCCGGAAGAAGTTCTGGGCGAAGGTCCGGCAGAGGTCCTCCGGGTCGAGCCCCCGGCAGGCGCGGAGGGACTCCGCCAGGCCCATCGCCATCGCCGTGTCGTCGGTGTAGCGGAGGGTCTCCCGCCGCCCGGCCTCGGCCTCGAGGCGCTCCCGCCCGGGGTGAGAGAACGCGAGCTCCCCGATGGCGTCCCCCAGGGCGCTCCCCACCATCGCCCCCAGGAATTTGGACCGGAGATCGGCCATGGCTTCCCTCCACCGCGCCGGGGGGTCCATCGTCCCAATTTCCCATCTTTCCCCGGACGCGTACAATTCTCCCTGGAACCCGAGGAGAGGCCCGTGTCCTATCTCACCCATTTGGAGTGCGCCGCCTGCGGCCGGCGCCATCCCGCGGATGTCCTGCAGAATACCTGCCCCTGCGGGGGGAGCCTCCTCGCCCGCTACGACCTGGCGCGCCTCGGGCGCGAGGCGGCGCGCGACGCCCTCGCGGCCGGGCCCCCCTCCCTCTGGCGCTACGCGCCCCTTCTCCCCGCGGATGACCCGGAGGAGGCCGTCACCCAGCGGGAGGGCTGGACGCCGCTTCTCCGGGCGCGGGGGATCGAGCGCGCCCTGGGGTGCGAGGCGGTCTTCGTCAAGAACGAGGGGGCCAACCCCACGGGCACCTTCAAGGACCGGGGGGCGAGCGTGGCGGTCACCCGGGCGCGCGAGCTGGGGGTGAAGGAGGTCGTCCTCAGCAGCTCGGGGAACGCGGGGGTGGCCTGGTCCGCCTACGCCGCCCGGGCGGGGGTGAGCTGCGCCGTGGTGCTCCCCGTGGACGCCCCCCTGGAGGCGAAGCGGCACTGCGGCCTCTTCGGGGCGCGCCTGTTCGCCCTGAGGGGCCCCTGGGCGCGGGCGGGCGCCCTCGTCCGCGAGGCGGCCGGGAGGCACGGCTGGTTCAACGTGAACACCCTCCAGGAGCCCTACCGCCTCGAAGGGAAGAAGACGATGGGCTTCGAGATCGCCGAGCAGATGGGCTGGCGGCTTCCCGACGCCATCGTCTACCCCACGGGCGGGGGGCTGGGCCCCATCGCCATCTGGAAGGCCTTCGAGGAGCTGCGCGCCCTGGGCTGGGCCGAGGGGCCAGATCCCCGGCTCCTCGTCACCCAGTACGCGGGCTGCGCCCCCATCGTCCGCGCCTGGCGGGAGGGGAGGGAGCGCCCCGAGCCCTGGGGGGAGATCGACATCATCCCGGGAGGGCTCAGGGCGCCCGACCCCCCGGGGGGCGCCCAGGTGCTCAGGCTCCTCCGCCGGACGGAGGGGGCGGCGATCGCCGTGACGAAGGAGGAGGCCCTAGATGCCGCCGGTGAGCTGGCCCGGGAGGAGGGGGTGCTCGCCTGCCCGGAGGGGGCGACCACCCTGGCCGGCCTCCGGCGCGCGCTCCGGGAAGGGCTCGTGCGGCCGGGCGAGCGCGTCGTTCTCATGAACACGGGCTCGGGCCAGCGCTACGCCTCCGCCTTCCCCAAGGCGGTGGCGACCCTCCTCTGGGAGGAGGAGGGGATTCCGGGCTAGGGGCGCCGCGCCGTCCTGCGGGCGGGGCTTTTTCGCCGGGCCCCCCGGAGCAACTCCCTCGCGTGCTCGCGCGCGGCGGGGGTGATCTCGAGCCCCGCCCCCATGCGGGCGATCTCCTCGACGCGCGCCTCCCCCTCGACGGGGCGGATGGCCGCGGTGGTCCTCCCCTTGGCCGTCCGCTTCTCGATGAAGTAGTGCCGGTCCGCCAGGCTCGCCACCTGGGGCAGGTGGGTGATGACGAGCACCTGGTGGTGCCTGGAGACTTCCAGGAGCTTCCGCCCCACCACCTCGGCCACCCCTCCCGCGATGCCCGCGTCCACCTCGTCGAAGATGAGGGTGGGGATGAGGTCCCCCCGCCGGAGGACGGACTCGAGCGCCAGCATGAGCCGCGAGAGCTCCCCGCCCGAGGCCACCCGGGCGAGGGGCCGGGGGGGCTCGCCGGGGTTGGGGGAGAAGAAGAACTCGCAGGCGTCGATCCCCTCCGAGCGGAGGCGGACCGCCTGGCCCCCCGCCCGGACGAAGCCCTCCGGATCGGGCTGCCGCTCCAGGCGGGTCTCGAAGGCCGCCCCCTTCAAGCCCAGCTCGGCCAGCCCCTCCTCCATCCCCTGGTCGAGCCTCCGGGCGGCCTTGTGGCGCGCCTCGGAGAGGGCCAGCGCCAGCCGGGCGGCCTCGGCGCGCAGGCGGTCCCGCTCCTCGAGGAGGCGCCTCTCGCCGCCCGCCTCGTCCGAGAGGGCGGCCAGCTCCGCCCGCCCGCGCTCGAGGAGGGCGAGGCACTCGGCCT
>CAYMWZ010000332.1:0-3538 GCA_964394385.1 uncultured Nitrospinaceae bacterium
GCATACGAGATCATGCCTAGTCTCGTGGGCTCAGAGATGTGTATAAGAGACAGGCTCAGGGACAAGTACGTCCTCGTGGGGAACGGCACCAACACGGACGAGTTCGCCCTCGAGGCCCAGGGCACCGACGTTCTCGGCTGGATCACGGCCCACATCTACGGCGGCGCCGCCTACCCCACGAAGGACAACCAGGAGTTCGTCAGGCTCTTCAAGAAGCACTTGGACAAGGACCCCGGCTATTACGCCGAGGGGTACTACGGCGCCCTGCTGCTGATCTACAAGGCCATCGAGGCGATCAAGGGGGACGTCGAGAACAAGGCGAAGTTCATGCAGGCCCTGGGCCGCACCAAGGTCACGGAGGGCATGCCGGGCGGGCCTAAGGTGTCGGACGGCTACGGGAACCTGAACACGAACGTCTACATCCGCGACGTGCGCAAGGACGCCTCCGGAAAGTTGTACCACCACGTGCTGCATGTGTACGAGAACGTGAACCAGTTCTGGACCTACAAGCCGGAGGAGTTCTTGAAGCAGCCGGTGTACGAGAAGGACTTCCCCCCCTGCAAGTACTGCAAGTGAGGGCGGGGCGGAAGCAAGGGGCAGGCCGCCCCTCCCGCCGGCCCCAGCGGCGGGAGGGGCGCAGTCGGTTTCTCTGCGGGCCCGGGGCGCCCCGGGCAGAAAGCGGGTGAAGGCTCCGTGGCTCAAGCGGATGCGGCCCTCTCCGTCGAGAGGGTGTCGAAGAACTTCGGCGGGCTGGCCGCGGTCCGGGAGGTCAGCCTCCGGGTCGGGCGCGGGGAGCGGCGGGGCATCCTGGGCCCCAACGGCGCCGGGAAGACCACCCTTTTCAACCTCATCGCGGGCGACCTCAGCCCCTCTGCGGGGAAGATCCTCCTTCACGGCCAGGACATCACCCACCTGCCCAACCACCAGCGGGCCTACCTGGGCATGGCGCGCACCTTCCAGATCACCAATCTCTTCCTCAACATGACGGTGATAGACAACCTGCTCCTGGCGGCCCAGGCGCTCGATCGATCGAAGTTCTCGATGTTCCGACCTATCCAGAGCCAGCAGCGCATCGTCGAGCGGGCCGAGCGGGCCCTGAAATTGGTCAAGATGCAGGAGCTGAGGGACATCCGCGTCAAACACCTCTCCTACGGCGTCCAGCGGCAGCTGGAGGTCGCCCTGGCGCTCGTCGAGGAGCCGAAGATTCTTCTCCTCGACGAGCCGACGGCGGGGCTTTCACCGGCCGAGTCGGCGGAGATGGTGACCCTCCTCAAGTCGCTCGACTCGGACATCACCATGCTCATCATCGAGCACGACATGGACGTGGCCTTCGAACTCACCGACCGGCTGATGGTCATGCACGAAGGCGCCGTCCTGGCCGACGGGCCCAAGGACGAGATTCGGAACGACCGGACGGTGCAGGAGATCTATCTCGGCCATGAATGACAACGGCTTGATGCTCGAGGTGGCGGACCTCCATACCTATTACGGGGAGAGCTACATCCTCCAGGGGATCTCGCTCGCGGTTCCCCACGGCGCCGTCATGTCCGTCCTCGGCCGCAACGGCATGGGGAAGACGACGCTCATCCGCTCCATCATCGGCTTCACCAAGCCCCGGGCGGGCCGAGTCATCTTCGAGGGCAAGGACATTGTTCCCCTCCCCCCGCACCAGATCGTGGGCCTGGGGATGGCTCTCGTCCCCCAGGGGAGGCGGATATTCCCCTCCCTGACCGTGCGGGAGAATCTCATGCTGGGGGCGAAGGAGCCCGTCCGGAACGGTGGAGGCGAGGTATGGAGCCTTGACCTCGTCCTTGACCTGTTCCCCCGCCTCAAGGAGCGACTCGCGAACACGGGCAACAAGCTCAGCGGCGGCGAACAACAGATGCTCGCCTTCGCCCGGGCCCTGATGACGAACCCGCGGCTCCTCCTCCTCGATGAGCCGACCGAGGGGCTGGCCCCGCTTCTGGTGCGGGCCGTGGGCGACATCCTCCTGAAGCTGAAGGAGCGGAAGCTCTCCATCCTCCTGGTCGAGCAGAACCTGAAGTTCGCGCTGCAATTCTCCGACCACGTGTACATCATGAACCGGGGCCGCGTGGTCCATTCCTCCTCGCCGCAGGAGCTCGAGCGGAACCACGAGGTGAAGGCCGGCTTCCTCGGCGTCTGAAGGGGAGTCGTGCCAGCGTCAGCTCTCGACCCGCAGCAGACGCCGGAGCGTCGGTTACAGCTTCTCGCCTCCCTCTTCTCTTCCGCCGCGGGAACCTCAAGGAGGGCGGCATGGACCTCTGCTCATGGAAGCTGCGGCTGCATGAAAATTGCCCTATAAAGAAGACCATACGGGACACCGCGATGTGGTACCATATTGGCGGAACCTCGGACGTCCACTGGATCAATGTCGGCGCGATCCTTCGCGTCGCGGGACGGACCGGCCGCATCGCGGTGTGAGCCAATGTCCGCCTGACCGGACCCCGACCCACCTTGGCCTGCCCATGGATACCGTCTTCCGGATGGGGAACATCAGGAGGATTTCCGTCGTCGGCGGCGGCTACGTGGGCCACGGCGTGGCCCAGCAGTTCGCCCAGGCTGGCTATCCGGTCGCGATGTACAACCGGACAGAGGAGAGCTCCGCCCGTGCGATGGCCAACGTGGAGGGGGGGCTCAAGCTCTTCGTGGACGCGGGCCTCTCGACCCGGGCCGAGGCCGAGGCCGCCTTGGCCAGAATCCGCCCCACGAACGATCTGCCGGACGCCGCCCGCGACGCGGACTTCATCGTCGAGGCCGTGGCGGAGCGGCTTTCCGTCAAGCAAGAGCTCATCCGGCGCCTAGATGATCTCGCCCCGGAAGGCGCCATCTTCGCGAGCGAGACCTCAGGCCTTCGCATCAGCGACATCGCCCGTGGGAGTCGCCGGCCCGAGCGCTGCATTACCACCCATAACTACACCCCCCCCTACCTCGTCCCCGTCGTGGAGGTCGTGCCGGGCGAGCGGACGGCCCCGGAGGTGGTCGAGGCCACCTGCGCCCTCCTGCGCCGCGCGGGCAAGGAGCCCGTCCTCTGCAAGGAGGTGCCTGGCCACATCGGCACCCGCCTGACGACCGCCCTCCGCCGCGAGGCCTACTACATCGTCGAGCAGGGCTACGCCGCCCCCGAAGCGGTGGACACCGTCCTCCGCGCGGTTGCGCGCCTGATCCCCGTGATCGGCGTCATGGCCATGACGGATTTCTCCGGCGCCGACGTCCTGCGGGACGTTCACCGGAACATCCAGCCCCACCTGGATCACCGGCGGGACCCCTCTCCCCTGCTCGACCGGCTGATCGAGGAGGGGCGCTGCGGCGTCAAGAGCGGCCGGGGGTTCTACCGCTGGACCCCGGAGCAGATCCAGGAGATGTTCGAAGCCCGGGGGCTCGAGCTCATCCGCTGGATGCGCCAGCCCCCTCTTCCGCCGCTGCCTCCCTCTATCTGAGCGGCGGGTGGCGCAGGAGAACGGCCATGGCGGACTTCCTCATGAACGACGAGATCAGGCAGTGGCAGAAGAGGGCGGCC
>CAYMWZ010000333.1:0-3520 GCA_964394385.1 uncultured Nitrospinaceae bacterium
CCCTTCTCGGGGTAGAGGAAGCCGCCCATGAGGTAGATCTTGTCCCCCAGGGCGGTGATCCCGACGTGGTGCTTGAGCTCGGGCATGGTCTTCTTCTTCTCCCACTTGTTGGCCCCGGGGTCGTACTCCATGACCAGCCCCAAGGGCTTCCAAAGCGGCTTGATGCCTCCCATGACGTAGACCTTGCCACCCGCCTCGACGCCGAAGACCTCCTCCTCCCCATCGGGCGCGGGGGCCATCTCCTTCCACGGGGCCCAGGGCTGGGCGGAGGCCAAGCCCGGCCCCAAAAAGCAAAGGTGCGCCAAGGCCAAGATACCCATCCACACGACTGCCCGCCACTTCCCCATCGTCCCCTCCTCCCTAAGGACGCCGCCGGGGCGGAGACCAAACCCCCCCGCCCCGGCCGCCGAGGATGAAACCGGACGGAACCCTCCCGTCTCCGTGAATTTCCGTGGACGGGAGGAAGTCTAGCCGAACCCTCCTCCCGAAGCCAGCTCGCACGCCCGGCGCGGGCCCCCTCCCGGCCGGGGGCGTTTGCCCCCGCCACCCGTTTGCGAAATAATAGAGGTCCCTTCTCCTTCTGGGCCCATCTCGCGCCGAGGCTCCCGGGGGTTCTTCGCCCCGGGGGGCCGGTTGAGGCAAAGGAGCCGAGCGCCATGGACTCTGGCCGCGCCCCCAGCCGTCCCCTGGCCCTGCTCGAAGTGGCCGTGGCGGCGCTCTTCGCCCTCGGGGGGGCGGCGCTGGCGGTCGGCATGCCCGGCCTCGTCATCGAGGGGGGCATCCGCCAGGCCCACGAATTCATCAATCTGTCTCCGGTCTTCTTCCCCCGGCTCGCCTTCGGGGTGCTCGCCGTCCTGGGGCTCGCCTACCTCGGGCGGGCGGCCCGGGAGTGGCGCCGGACCCTCTCCTGGGAGGGGGAGCCGTGGGCCAGCAAGTACCGGAACGTCCTCATGATCCTCTCCTTCATCGTGATCTACGCCCTCCTCCTGCGCTGGCTCGGCTTCGGGGGGGCGACCTTCCTGGCGGTGGGGGGGGTGACCATCGGGCTCGGCAGCCGGAGGTGGTGGCAGATCCTCCCCCTGGCCGTCTTCGCCCCGGTGGTGATCCGCTTCGTGTTCGAGCGGCTCCTGCTGATCTCGCTCCCGCGCGCCGAATTCGAGTTCCTCGCGGTGCCGGAGGAGGCCCTGATGAAGCTGCTCCTGCGCGCGTTTTTCCTGGCCTGAGGCGGAGGCCCCATGCTCGACGCCTTCCTGCAATCCTTTCCGCTCATTCTCCGGATGGACACCTACCTCTACATCATGGCCGGCCTCGCGGTGGGGACGTTCGTGGGGGCGATGCCGGGGCTCACCACCATCCTCGCCCTGGCGGTGCTCTTGCCCATCTCCTTCAAGCTGGAGCCCCTGCTGGGGATCCCCTTCCTCATCGGCGTCACCAAGGGGGGGATCTACGGCGGGAGCATCCCCGCCATCCTGGTCGGCATCCCGGGCACGGGGGCCTCGATCGCCACCACCTTCGACGGCCCCGCCCTCACCCGCAAGGGGCACGGGCGCAAGGCGCTCGAGATGGCCCTCTACTCCTCGGTCATCGGGGACACCCTCTCGGACCTCGTCACCATCGCCCTGATCGGCCTCATCGCCCTCCTCGTCCTCCTCATCGGCCCGCCCGAGGTGTTCGCCATCATCTTCTTCTCGCTCGTCCTCATCTCCAGCGTCTCGAGCGAGTCGGGCCTCAAGGGCGCCATCGCCGCCTGCATCGGCCTGGGGCTCGGCTCCATCGGCACCGACGCCACGACCGGCGCCACCCGCATGACCTTCGGCTTCGTGGCCCTGAGCGGGGGGATCCCCCTGATCCCCCTCATCATCGGCGTCTTCGCCATCCCCGAGATCCTCGGCGCCGTCGAGTCGCGGGCGCCCCGCTTCGTCTCCCAGAAGGTGGACTGGCGATTGACGGGCGAGGGCCTGCGCTGGCGGGAGTTCCGCGCCTGCCTCCGCACCATCCTGCGCTCGACGGCCATCGGAACGTGGATCGGGGCCGTCCCCGGCGTCGGGCAGGTGGTGGCCGCCTTCGTCGGCTACAGCGCGGCCAAGCGGGCCTCGAAACACCCCGAGGAATTCGGCAAGGGGACGCTGGAGGGCATCGCGGGCCCCGAGGCGGCCAACAACGCCGTCAACGGCCCCACCCTGGTCCCCCTCCTCACGCTGGGGATCCCCGGGGACAACACGACCGCCATCCTCCTCGGCGCCTTCGTGGCCCACGGCATGCGGCCCGGGCCCCTCATCTTCCAGGAGCAGGGGCCGCTCATCTACGCCCTCCTCCTCACCATCGTCCTCGCGAACGTGTTCTTCCTGGCGGTGGGCTACGTCCTGCTCAAGCCCTTCGCCGCGGCCATCCAGATCCGCAAGGCCTACCTCATCCCGATCATCATGACGCTCGCCTTCGTGGGCACCCTCTCGACGGGCGACGTCTCGGATCTCGGCATCATGATCGTGGTCGGAATCTGCTCCTACATCCTGCGCAAGATCGGCTTCGACCTCGCCCCCCTCGTCATCGCATTCGTCCTGGCCGAGCCGATCGAGTATACTTTGACCCAGACGCTCCTCTACGCGAGGGGGGCCGTCTTCCACTACCTGTTCGTGGAGCGCCCCATCGCGTCGGCGTTCCTGATCGCGGCTCTCGTCTGGATCGGCTGGATGATCCTGCGCGGCTGGCTGCGGCGGGAGCCGGCGCTTCAAGCGAGCTAAAGCGGACCATTTCACCAAGGGAGGAGATACGACGATGAAACGACGCGCATTTGTCCTCACGGCCGCCCTGGCCCTCGTCGCCGGGCTGGCGGCCCCAGGGACCGGCGGGGCGGCCTACCCCGACCGGCCCATCACCCTCGTGCTCCCGGTGAGCGCGGGCGGCAGCCACGACCTCCATGCCCGCGGCATCACGGGCGTCATCAGCGACATCCTGGGCCAGCCCATGGTGGTGAAGCTCCTGCCGGGGGGCGCCGGGATGAAGGGGACGGGCTTCGTCGCGGGCGCGAAGGCGGACGGCTACACCATCCTCTTCACCCACAACGGCTTCGACCAGCTCGTGCCGCAGACCCAGAAGGTCCCCTTCAACACCCTGAAGGACTTCAAGGCCATCGCGCGCATCAACTACGCGCAGCCCTTCCTCGTCTCCCACAAGGACAAGCCGTGGAAGACCCTCAAGGGGTTCGTCGAGTACGCGAAGAAGAACCCCGGCAAGGCGATCCTCGGCCACAGCGGGGTCTGGGGCGCGCTCCACACGCCCGCCCTCCAGTTCGTTCGGGACGCCGGGATCAAGGTGAACTTCGTCCCCCACAAGGGGGGCGGGCCCGCCCTCAAGGCCATGCTCTCGGCCCAGGACGACGTGGGGGGCGCCTTCGCCACCCAGCTGCGCCCGCACGCGAAGGCGGGGACGCTCGTCCCCCTCGCCATCATCGGCGACAAGCGGCTTGAGGACGACCCCGACTTCAAGCACGTCCCCTCGATGGCCGAGGTGGGCTACCCCA
>CAYMWZ010000334.1:0-3518 GCA_964394385.1 uncultured Nitrospinaceae bacterium
TGCGCGTTTAGGGACCGGGAACCTTCTCCGCAGTCGGGGCCAAGGGGGAAGCTGTGAAAGGTGTGCGTGAAGACCTTCGCAGCGCGGTTGAGGAAGAACGCCGCCCGACGAGCATATGGTGGAGAATCGCTCTTTTTTCTATCCCTTTGCTCGTGATTCTGGGGACTGTTACTCTCCTTTGGGATTCTCCTCTCGTGCGCTCCTGGCTGGGACTGGAGAGGCTTCCCGTCTATTGGGAGATCCCCGATTTCTCCCTTGTGGAGCGCAGTGGCCGCAGGGTGACGCTCGCCGACCTCAAGGGCAAGGTCTGGGTCGCGAACTTCATTTACACCCACTGCCCCGACACCTGCCCCTTCCAGACGGCCGAGATGGCGAAGCTCCAAAGAGAGTTCGCGCAGGAGAAGGACTTCCGGCTCGTCTCCATCACCGTGGACCCGGAAAGGGACACGACCCAGGTGTTGAGCGAGTACGCCCAAAGATTCGGCGCGGACGCGGAAAGATGGCTTTTCCTCACGGGTGAGAAGGAGGCCATCTATCAACTCGCCCAGAAGGGCTTCCGCCTGAGCGCCGTGGAAGTGAAGGAGGGTGTTCGCAAACCTGGGCCTGAATCACTCTTGAGATGGCTGACGCCGGGCTTCGCCTACGCCCATCACCCCGGCCCCTTCCAGCCCTACATCCACAGCTCCCGTTTCGCCCTGGTGGACCGGAAGGCCCGGGTGCGGGGCACCTACATGGGCATCGTGGCGCCCTCGGTCCAGCTGGAGGAAAAATTCGTCCCCATCTATGAAGAAGAAACCCTGCGGCGGCTGCGGGAGGACATCAGAGCGATTCTTAGGGGGAATTGAAGTTGGCGGGGCCGGTCTGATCAGGAAATCGTGCGGCGGGGAGGAAGTGTCATGAGTCGGTGGCTGGATCGGATGCTGGTCTGGGCGGTCTTCCTGACCATGGCCGTGTCGGTTCTTTCGCTGGCCGGGACCCGCGTGGCCGCGGAGCACGAAGAGGAGGTCGCTGGCTCAAACCTAAAGAAGCTGGGAGACGACCACATCGTGAAGAGCATCGCCTACTGCCGGGGCACGTACACCGTCACCACGGCCGCCGGAAAAAGCCATGCGTTCCCGGAGTTCAACCTGCGCTTCAAGACCGATTCGGGCCCGAACGGCCCTCACCAGGGGAAACCCGTTCTGATCCGGGCCGGCATGGGGGAAGACCGCGGCTTCGTCATATTCGGGAGCCTGGCCGATTTCCAGAAACACGCCTTCGCGGGGTGCGAAGGTCAATAGAATCTACCTCACAAAGGGTCGGTCATGAGAACAATCGCGTCGGCCTTCCTGGCTTGCATCGTCTTCTCATTCGCGGCGGACGCGCGCGCCGCAGCGTCGGAGCACCCGGGCGCGCGCCTCGTGCGGGAGGCCAACTGCGCTGCCTGCCACCAGATCGGGACGGTGCCCCCCCCACGAGCCCGCGTCCCAGGTGGGGCCTCCGCTCAACCGCGCGGGCCTGCGCCTCCAGACGGAGTGGCTGCGGGGCTTCCTCGCCCATCCGAAGAAGCTCCGGCCCGGGGAGCCCGCCCGCATGCCCTCGTTCCGCCTGACCAGAGGGGAGACCCAGACCCTAGCGGCCTTCGTGGCGAGCCTGCGGGAGCCCTGGCGCGGCCCCTCCTCTCAGGAGCCGGGCGCGGTGGCCTTCGGCGCCTTCTACCGGTCCCTTCCCGCCGGGGAAGCGAAGCGGGGCCGGATCGTCTTCGAGCGAAGCGAGTGCGCGAAGTGCCACGCCGACCCCGAGGGGAAGCTCGCCCCCCCCGCGCCGGGGGAGGAAAGCATTGGCCCAGACCTCAAGGAGATGGCCCGCAAGCTCACCCGCGAGGGGCTCACCGCCGTCCTCTTCGACCCGGCCGCCGTGCGGCCCGGCACCAAGATGCCCAGCTTCTTCTACGATCAGGGGGAGCCGCTCGACCCGGATGCCCCCCGGCGGGTCGCCGACCTCATCGCCTACCTGGAGGGCCTCGCCGGCCCCCGGCCGAGGATGCCGGACCGGACCTCGGACGGCTTCGCCGCGGGGGCCCGGGAGCGGGGCCAGCGGCTGGCGCTTCAGTTCAACTGCGCGGGCTGCCATGCGGGGACGGGCTTCGATCCCCGCTACCCGCCCCAGGTGGCGCCCCCGCTCGGCTACCGGAACACACCGCCCGTGTACACCCGCGAGCTGCTCGCCCACTGGATCCGGGATCCGGCCACCGTCCGCATGCACGAGCGCATGATGGGCTTCGGGCGGATGCCCACCTTCGGCTTCACCTCCGAGGAAGCGAGGGCCATCGCCGACTGGCTCTTCTCCTTCGACGGCCCGCCGGGCCGGATGGGCATGGGCATGATGATGATGATGGGCCGCGGGCGGGGCATGATGGGTCCCATGCGCTAGCAGGGGTATTTCCGCCTGGGGGGACGCCCACAAATGACCTGATCGACCGGGCGGGAAACGCCGTGGGGCCGCCATCGGCTACCGCGGCTGGTCAACACTTACGGCTCGCAAGCAGACGGCCTGCGGTGAGGATTCGATTGGAGGGGGGATGGGCAGGAAGTCTCAGTTGAAAAAGGAACGTCGAGAATCCCGGGAGGCAGGAGAGGGGAAGCCCGCCGCTTCCGGGCGGCGGCTGAGTCCCCAGAACCTCGCCATCGTTTTGGGCTTGGCCATTTTTGCGGGTGCTTTTTTCTACTTCTTCGCTCAGCGCCCCTCCAACCTGCTCACCCTGGATGAGATCCTTCAGAATGTCTCGCACGTCCATGCCTTGGCCATCGCGGGCTCGACTTCGAGCAGCCCATCCCGCCTCATCCTCGGCACCCACGACGGCATGTTCATCAGCGAGGACGAGGGAAAAAGCTGGAGGCCCGCAGCGGGCTTCATGGGCCAGGAGGACGTCATGCAGTTCGCCGGCTCGCCGGACGGCCCTTCC
This sequence comes from uncultured Nitrospinaceae bacterium, assembly GCA_964394385.1. Classification (GTDB taxonomy): domain Bacteria; phylum UBA8248; class UBA8248; order UBA8248; family UBA8248; genus CAYMWZ01. Next base: position 2,945 of record CAYMWZ010000334.1, read on the forward strand.
TTCTACGCCGGGGGCCACAACATCGCCGTCATGGCTTCGAAGGACGGCGGCTCAAGCTGGGTTCCCGCGAGAGGGAACCTTCCCGGAACCGACGTGCATACCCTGGCGGTATATCCCGGGAATCACTCGGTCGCGTACGCGGTTGTCGTGGGCGCCGGCCTCTTCCAGACGAAAGATGGGGGGCGGACGTGGGACCTCATGAACGAGATGAATCCTCATAAGATGAAGCGTCAGGGGATCGCGGCCCTGGTGGTCTCCCAGAGGTTTCCCGACGTTCTGTACGCCACGAGCGGGGGAGGAATTCTGTACAGCACGACGGGGGGCCGGACCTGGGAGGCCTTCCCGAATGAGCTTTCGGGAAGGCGCGCGTTCCACCTCGTCGGGATCGCCGGCTCGCCGGAGACCCTCCTCGCCGGGACGGCGGACGGCCTCTGGCGGAGCGAGGATGGAGGAAGGAGCTTCCGCCGGGAGAGCCCCTCTGTTGTGAGGGGAGCCGTCCTCGCCCTCGCTCAGCATCCAGGCGGCCCGGCATATGCCATCACGCAGGAGGGAGGCGTGTTCAAGAGCCCCGAAG
>CAYMWZ010000335.1:0-3513 GCA_964394385.1 uncultured Nitrospinaceae bacterium
GGAAGCCGGCCCGCCCCGCATCCCAGGGGCGGCGCCCGCCCGGCCCCCGAGTTGCGTTCGGGGCCCGCTTTCCGTACACCCTCGGTGCGGGCCCCTCTCGGCGGGAGCCTTCGACCCAACACCTGAAGGGAGTGCCATGGCGCGTGGCTCGTGCGGGCGGGTGCGGTCCCTCAGGCGCGCGGGCGCCGCCCTCCTCCTCGGCCTGGCGGCCTTCCTCGGGGAGGCGGCGGCCCAGGGGGCTCCACCCCCCCTGCGGGTCGTCGCCACCATCGCCCCCTTCCACGATTGGGCGCGCCGGGTGGGGGGGGACCGCGTGGAGGCCCGCCTCCTCCTCCCGGCCGGCGCGAGCCCCCACACCTTCGAGCCCACCCCCGGGGAGGCCAAGGAGATCGTCCGCGCCGCCCTCCTCCTCCAGAACGGATTGGGGCTGGAGGCCTGGGCCGCGAAGCTCCTGCGGGGCGCTGGCGGGCCGCGCGTGGTCACCTTGACCGAGGGCCTCCCGCGGCTACGGGCGCAGGAGGAGATCGACCCCGAGGGGGGGGCGCGGAAAGATGCAGGCGGCGGGACTGAAACCTGGGACCCCCACATGTGGCTCGACCCGGTCCGCGCCCGGGGCATGGTGGAGCGGATCGCCGGCGCCTTCTCCGCGGCCGACCCGGCGGGCCGGGACGCCTACGCCCGGCGCGCCGCGGCCTACCTCCGCGAGCTCGAGGCCCTCGACGCCGAGTTCCGCGCGGCCCTCGCCCCCCACCGGGGGCGCCCGGTCGTCACCTACCACGGCGCCTTCGGCTATCTCTTGGACCGCTACGACCTCCGCCTGGCGGCCGTGATCGAGCCCTTCCCCGGCAAGGAGCCCACCCCCAAGTACCTCCAGGCCGTCGTCCAGACGCTGCGCCGCCTCGGCCAGCGCGTGGTGTTCGCCGAGCCCCAGCTCTCGGCCAAGCCGGCCCAGGTCATCGCCCGCGAGGTGGGGGGCCGCGTCGCCATCCTGGACCCCCTGGGGGGCCCGGGCGCTCCCGGCCGGGAGACCTACCTCGACCTCATGCGGTGGAACTTGAAGCGGATGCGCGAGGCGTTCGGGGAGTGAGGGGGGGCCTAGGTCAGCCCGCGGGTTTTCCTGTACCATCGCTTGGCATCAATGATCATCCATGGACGCCTTCTTCCCGGGGAGGCCCGGAGGAAGGCGCTTTCTGCTGAGGGCAACCCATGCGCCTGAGAGACAAGACGGCCATCGTCACGGGGGGCGGCGGGGGCATCGGCCGCGGCATCGTGCGGGCGTTCGCCCGGGAGGGCGCCCGGATCTGCGTCATGGACATCACCGAGGAGGTGGCCCGCCGGGGCGCCGCCGACGGGGGGAAGGAGGCCTTCGCCGTCGGGGTGGACGTGACGAAGGAGGCGGAGGTGGTGCGCGCCGTCCGGGCCGCCATCGAGCGGATGGGCCGGGTGGACATCCTGGTCAACTGCCATGGCCGGGCCTCCCGCCAGCTGGGGAACCCCATCGACCGGCTCTCCCTCGAGGAGTGGGACGCCGTCTTCGCCGTGAACACCGTGGGCGTCTTCCTCATGTGCCGGGCCGTGGCGCCCCACATGCGGGAGCGCCGCTACGGGAAGATCATCAACGTCGCCTCGCTCGCGGCGCGGCGGGCGAACGAGAACGTCCCCCACTACTGCGCCTCCAAGGCGGCGTGCATGAGCTTCACCATGAGCCTCGCCAAGGAGATGGCCAAGCACGACGTGAACGTGAACGCCATCAACCCGGGCATGCTCTGGACCGACCTCTGGGAGAAGGGCCACGGGGTGGTCATCGGCGCGGATACCGACCGGCCGCCCCGCGCCGTGTTCGACGCCTTCGTGAAAGGGGCCGTCCCCTTCGGGCGGGAGCAGACGCCAGAGGACGTGGGCGAGATGGCCGTCTTCCTCGCCAGCGACGAGAGCCGGAACGTGACGGGCCAGGCGCTCCAGGTGGACGGCGGCGCCTGGATCGCGTGAGGGGGGAAGGTGTTGCCCTGCCTTGATTTGGCCAGTAAGCTATTTTGGGGGATGAGAAGACGAAGGCTGAGCAAACCTGGCTCTTAAGTGAGGGCTCATGAGCACGGAAAGGCGCTACAAAAATCCTCCCATTGTGGAGGCCCTCTGCGAGATCCACTTCGAGGAGGGCCCGAAGTGGAATGCCACTTTTTTTGGTCTTTTCTACGAGAGGATTAAGGGGGAATTTCCGGAAGCTCAGGAACTTCAAGGACTGGGACTGGGCATTCAGGCCAAGCCCGGGGTCATTGAGCAACAGTTCCGGGAAGTTGGAATTCGAATGCGATTCCGTCGAAAAGACGAAACCGCGTTGGTGCAAATCTCGAAAAACCTCTTGGCTGTCAACATTCTCCCGAAGTACCCAGGATGGAAAAAATTTAAGCCGCTCATTCTAGCGAGACTCAGAGACTACATTGCTGTAATTCACCCGAAGGCAATTGTGCGCATAGGGTTACGGTACATTAATCGTATTGCACTTTCTGAAGCAGAATTCAGATTCGACCGATTCTTTGCAAAGTCACCATATTTGCCCGAAGGCGTGTATCAGGAGCCAGGCCCATTTCTGGTGCGAGTAGAGTTATCTCCGTACAAAGAAACGCAGCTTAAAACGACCGTTGCGACTCATATAGAGCCTACGGAAAAAGGACAGGTTACGAACATTGTGGATCTGGACCATATTGCATTTAATCGGATTGAGCCCACGGAACAGAACGTGAAAAAAGTTCTTGAGGAAGCGCATTCAAAAATTATTGGAGTTTACGAGTCGATCATCAGCAATGAATTGCGTGGCCGCTTCGGCGTGGAGGAATCATAGTGCGTGTGGTCTTTGAGGTGCCTGAGCGGATGCTTCGCCGCCATTTGTCCGAGCTTCCTTATGACATGCCAGAGTTTGACGCGTGCTCCGCAAGCGCGGTGAGCGTCGGTGAAGGTACCGTCACGGAGGCATTTGTTCTTCCGCCCCCAGTGACGAGCGCGGACGCAGCGGACTATGAGCTTCTGTTCTTCAGACGTCGGCGAGAGGAAGATGAAATCAGTGTAATGGCTCGTGCTATTCCTTCGAAAAATCTGAAGGCCATCGAACTCTTGGAGCAATGGTTCTCTAGGCCCAGTGGGGTTCCAAAGGAGAAATGGCGAGAGTTTGACCAAATTATCGCGGAAGGGCGCTCATTTTCTTTTCAGGACTAAGCTGAAGGTCGATTCATGCCGTTTCTACTCGACACCCCGGCCCTTAGTGAGCTTTGCCGAAAAGATGACGGAGCTTCCCATCAAGCGAAGGAGCGGCTCAAGGCCGCGCTTGAGAGGGGGGAGGACATCTATCTTCCGGCCCCCAGTCTATACGAAGCCATTCGGGGTCTACTGCACATAGATGCAAGAGATGAAGTGCAATTTCTAGAGGAATTCGCCCGTACCTTGGGGGTGCAGGAACTATCCTGGCCGGTGTGGCGGCGGGGAGCGGAAATTTGGGCGGAATTGCGGAGACGGGGGCAT
>CAYMWZ010000336.1:0-3487 GCA_964394385.1 uncultured Nitrospinaceae bacterium
ACTGGGTGTAGGTGCCGCCGTAGAGGGTGGCGGCGGAGAGGATCTCCTGGCCCGGAGCCATCAGGCTGAATATGGTGAGAAACTGGGCCGCCTGGCCCGAGGCGGTCGCCAGAGCGCCAACGCCCCCCTCGAGGGAGGCCATCCGCTCCTCGAAGGCGCTGTTGGTGGGGTTCCCGATGCGGGTGTAGATGTAGCCGTAGTCCTGGAGGGCGAAGAGGCCCGCCGCGTGCTGCGTGTCGTCGAAGACGAAGGAGGTGGACTGGTAGATGGGCACGGCGCGGGCGCCCGTCGCCGGATCGGGGCGCTGGCCCGCGTGCAGGGCCAACGTCTCGAACCGAAATTCGCGCGTGGACTCAAGGGACCGGGCGGAACCGTTTGTCTGGTCCATGCTGTCTCCTTTGGTGGCGGGGTTCCCTCGGCATCCGATCGGCATGCGCCTCATTTTCGCCCCCCCCTCGACCCGGCGCAAGGCGAGGTCGATGCGGCCGGGGCATCTCACGGAAGATGGAAGGATTGGACGGACTGAGGGCCCTCGGGGGACGCATCCGGCTCCGGAGAAAGGGGGAGGTGTGGCGCTTTCCGCCTCCTCCCCGGCGGGGGAGACGGATTTTTGCTCGGCGAGGAGAACCTTTTGATAAAAGGGGACTTCCGGCGCAAGCCCCGGTTTTTCTCACTTTGGGCGATTTCCCACTCATGCCATCTCTGAATCCGCCGATAGGGGGAGAAGTGGCCGATTTGCCGGAAGGGAAGGCCTTCTTGCGCGATTCAATGGCCTGTCTCCTCAGGGAGGAGGAGATTTAATCATGGCGAATGCCAACCTGGTTCTGGCCGTCTCCCGCGGATTGCGCCCCCCGCTCATCTATGGCGCCGTGGCGAACGCGCGGGCCCAAGTAAACCAACTTGTGATCAATGATCAAATCGCGGACCGGCGGACGCTCGTGACCTTGGCTGCCGTCGACGCCGTGCAATCGCCGAGCAGCGTCGACTTGCTCGTCTGAGGCCCCCTCGGCCCTCCTCACCGGTTTTCCTCCGCAGGTATCCAGGTATCGGACCCCCCGGTGGCGGGGCGGATCCGTCCAAGCATCTTGGAAAGAGGGGATTCCGCTCCGTTGACTCATCGCGGGGGGGCCTTTTATACTATGGGTTTGCGTTTTTTATTCGCCCAATCAGTCCGGTAGCCTCAGAGTTCATGACCCGAATCCTCCTCTCCAACGATGATGGCATCTCCTCCCCCGGCCTTCGCGCGCTCTACGAGGCGATGCGCCCCTTGGGCGAAGTCATCGTGGTCGCTCCCGACCGGGAGCAGAGCGCGGCAGGCCACTCCCTGAGCCTCCACCGGCCGCTCCGCGTCGATCGGATGGCGTCCGAATGGTACGCGGTGGATGGAACGCCAACCGATTGCGTGAACCTCGCCCTGAACGGCCTCTTCAAGGACCGCCGACCCGAAATCATGTTTGCGGGCATCAACCAGGGGGGAAACCTCGGGGACGACATCACCTACTCGGGCACCGTGGCGGCCGCCATGGAGGCCACCCTGCTCGGGGTTCCCGCCGTGGCGGTTTCTCTGGTTTGTGAGTCGGGGGAGCCTCTCCGCTTCGAGCTTGCCGCGCGCTTCGCGCACCGGCTGGCCGGGGAGATTCTCCGGCGGGGGCTCAAGCCGGGGGTTTTGTTGAACGTCAACGCGCCCAACATCCCCGAGGGCGAGTGCCGGGGGGTCCGGGTCACCCGCCAGGGGAAGCGCGTCTACGGCGACGCCATCGTCGAAAAGATTGACCCCCGGGGCCGGGAATACTATTGGATCGGGGGAAACGGGCTCAATTGGGTCCAGGAGCCCGACACCGACTTCGACGCCATCGTTCAACGGGCGATCTCGGTCACGCCCATCCGGCTCGACCTGACCGATTTTGAATCGATGAAGGACCTGGAAAAATGGGACTTCCATTGAACGGCCCGGCCCTGGCGCATTGGGGGAGGGAGGAGGAGCGGTGGAATCGCGTCCGCCAGGAAATGGCCGAGGGCCAGCTCATCGCCCGGGGGCTGCGGGACGCGCGGGTGATCGCGGCCATGCGGCGCGTGCCGCGGCACCTGTTCGTGCCGGAGGTGTTCCGCGAAGAGGCCTACTCCGACAAGGCCCTCCCCATCGGGCACGGCCAAACCATCTCGCAGCCCTATATGGTGGCCGCGAGCCTGGAGGCCCTCGCCCTCCGGGGCGGGGAGAAGGTGCTTGAGATCGGCGCCGGGTCGGGATACGTTACGGCCCTTCTGGCGGAGCTGGCGGGTTCCGTGCGCGCGATCGAGCGGCTCCCCGAGCTCTCCAAGTCGGCCCGCGAGCGGCTGGAGAGGGCCGGATACACGAATTTTCTCCTCTGGACGGCGGACGGCACCTACGGGTGGCCCGAGGAGGCGCCCTTCGATGCCATCCTCGCGGGGGCCTCGGCGCTTGAGCCCCCGCGGCCCTGGCTGGAGCAACTGGCGCCGGGCGGCCGGCTGGTGATGCCGATCGGCGGGGAGGAGGGCCAGGTGCTCTTCCGCTTCACGAGGGAGGCGGACGGGAGCTTCCGCAGGGCCGAGGAGCTGGTCCATTGTGTCTTCGTCAAGCTGGTGGGACGCTACGGCTGGCCTGAGTGAGGGGGGGGACATCGTGTCGGGGCGTAGCGCAGCCTGGTAGCGCGCCTGCTTCGGGAGCAGGAGGCCGGAGGTTCAAATCCTCTCGCCCCGACCAGAGAATCCGGGGGCCGGCCATCGGGCCGGCCCCCGTTTTTTTCGGCCGGGGCTCTTGACCTGGGATTCTGACGCGTTAAAAATACAATGAGTTGGTGGTTGCGCCTCCCTCCTTCCCTCCGCCCGCAGGGAATGCCGGGGCGTGAGAATTCTCCTGGCCGTCGTCGGTGACTCGAACCCCTCAGCCGAGACCGCCCGCCTCGCCGAGGAGGCGGGGCGCTGGATCGCCCAGCGCGGGGCCGTGCTCGTGTGCGGAGGACTCGGCGGGGTGATGGAGGCGGCGGCCCGGGGGGCGAAAGAGGCGGGGGGGCTCACGCTGGGCATCCTGCCCGGTTATGACCCCGCCTCGGCCAATCCCTACATCGACCTCCCCGTCTGCACCGGGATGGGGCACGCCCGCAACGCCATCATCGCGGCCACGGCGCGGGCGCTCATCGCCTGCGAGGGCGGCTCCGGCACCCTGTCCGAGATTGCCCTGGCCTTGAAGCTCGGGCGCCGGGTCGTCGCCTTGGGCCGCCGCGAGAGCCCGCCCGGCGTCCTCGTGGCCCGAAGCCCTGAGGAGGCGGTGAGGATGGCGGCCGATGGCTAGGGGGCGCGCCCTTGCCTTCCTCCTGGCGGCGGGGTGGCTGGGCGGATGCGCCCTCCTCGCCCCCCTTCCGGCCCCGCAGGTGAGTCCGCCGGCCGGGGTGTACCACACCGTCCTGCCGGGGCAGACCCTTTGGCGGATCTCGCGCGCCTACGGGGTGGACGTGGAGGAAATCGCCGT
>CAYMWZ010000337.1:0-3479 GCA_964394385.1 uncultured Nitrospinaceae bacterium
GCCTCGCGCCCCGGGAGGTCGCCTACGTCAACGCCCACGGGACGGGCACCCGGCTCAACGACCCCGCCGAGACCCGTGCCATCAGGGATGTCTTCGGCGAGGCGGCGGGGCGGCTCGCGGTCAGCTCGACGAAGTCCCTCATCGGGCACCTCATCGCGGCCTGCGGGGCGCCCGAGCTCATCTTCACCGTCCTCAGCGTCCAGCGGGACGTTGTGCACCCGACCCGGAACCTGGAGAATCCCGATCCCAAGTGCGACCTGGACTACGTGCCCGAGGGCGCGCGGGAGATGCCCGTTCCGGCCGCGATCTCGAACTCCTTCGGCTTCGGCGGGCAGAACGCCACCCTCGTGGTGAGAAAGGCGGCCTAGATGAGGATCGATTTGAGCGGGAAGGTGGCCCTGGTGACCGGGGGCGGCCGGGGGATCGGCCGCGCCTGCTGCCGGGCGCTGGCCGGGGCGGGCGCCGCGGTCGCGATCAACTACAGCCGATCCCGCGAGGCGGCCGAGGAGGTGAAGGCCGAGATCCAGGCGGCGGGCGGGCGGGCCGAGGCCATCGGCGCCGACGTCTCCTCCCTGGAGGAGGCTCAGGCGATGTTCGGGAAGGTGAAGGAGGCCTTCGGCACCCTGGACATCCTCGTCAACAACGCGGGCGTCATCCAGGACACCCTGCTCCTCACCATGAAGCCCGACGCCTGGCAGAAGGTGCTCGCGGTGAGCCTGAACGGCGCCTTTCACTGCACCAAGCTCGCCGCCGAGATCATGATGCGCAAGCGCTCCGGGAAGATCATCAACATCTCCTCGGTCGCCGCCCTCTCGGGCGGGCGGGGGCAGACGAACTACGCCTCGGCCAAGGCGGGCCTCGTCGGCTTCACCCGGGCCTGCGCGGCGGAGATGGGGGGGCGGGGCATCCAGTTCAACGCGGTGCTCCCCGGCATGATCGTGACCGAGATGAGCGAGCGGGTGCGCAAGAACGCGGGCGAGCAGGTTCTCGCCCGCATCCCGGCGGGGCGCTTCGGCGAGCCCGAGGACGTGGCCAGGCTCGTCGTCTTCCTCGCCTCGCCGGAGGCGGACTACGTGAACGGCCAGGCGATCGCCGTGGACGGGGGGTTGCTCGCGGGCTGAGCGCCCCGGGGGAGGCCCGATGCGGATCTACCAGGGGGTGGACCTGGTCGAGGTGGGGCGCCTGAGGGAGACCTACGAGCGCCGCGAGGCGTTCGGTCGGGAGATCTTCACCGAGGCCGAGAGCTCCTACTGCCTCGCCCGGCCGGACCCCTACCCCCACTTCGCGGCCCGCTTCGCCGTCAAGGAGGCGTGCCTCAAGGCCTTTGGGGTGGGGATGGGCGGCCTCGGGCTCGGGGCGACGGGTCGCCTGCGCGAGATCGAGGTGGAGCCCACCCCCTCCGGGAAGCCCACCCTGCGCTTCCACGGCTCGGTGGAGCAGATGTCCCGCCGGCGCCGGATCCGCCAGGCCACCGTCTCGATCAGCCACGCGGGGGGGTTCGCGGTGGCGACGGTGGTCCTCCTGGGGGAGGAGGGGCCGCCGGAGGAAGGGGACGCCTGAGGGGATGCGCTATTTTCTGGTGGACCGCATCACGGAGTGGGAGGCGGGCCGCTTCATGGCGGGCGTCAAGAACGTCACCATGAGCGAGGATTTTCTGGAGTTCCACTTCCCCCGCTTCCCCGTGATGCCCGGGGCGCTCCTCCTGGAGGCCCTCGTCCAGCTGGGGGGCTGGCTCGAAGGGGCGGGCTCGGATTTCGCCCGCTGGCTCCTCCTCGAGCGGGTGCGGAGCGTGAAGTACTACGGATTCGCCTTCCCGGGGGATCAGGTGGCGCTGCGGGTCGAGGCGGCCGGGGAGGAGGATGGCCTGCGCCTCTTCAAGGGGACGGCCGCCGTGGGTGGAGAGCGCCGGGTGGCCGTGGACTTCGCCGGGCGGGTGGTAGAGCTCAGCCGCTACGAGGACCCCGAGGAGCGGAGGAGCCACTTCCGGATCCTGGTGCGCGATACCCCCTTCTCCTAGGCGGTGGCGTCGGATGGAAGGGCGGGAGGTCTGGATCACGGGCGCGGGGCTCGTCACCCCCCTGGGGGCGAGCGCGGCCGCCTCCTGGGAGGGGGTCCGGGCCGGCCGGTCTGGCGTCGCCCGCCACCGGCAGCAGGCGGGCCCGCCCCTGCCGGAGCACTTCCTCTACCGGGGCTCCGTGGAGGGCCATGAGGAGCCCCCCGAGGTCCCCCCCAAGCTGGCCAGCCAGCGGAAGTTCCTGAACCGGGGCTCCATCCTGGGCCTCCACGCCGCGAGGGAGGCGATCGCCCGGGCCGGGCTGGACCTGGCCGCCATCCCCCCCGAGCGGAGGGCGCTCTACGTCGCCTCGGGCGACTTCACCCGTGTGGGGTATCTGGATTTTTACTCCGCCATCAAAAACACCTCCGGCCCCGCCTGGCTCCCCCCCCCGCCCGAGGCGCTCAACGAGGCGGCCCTCCATCAAGTGAACCCGTTTTTCCTCCTGGAGGGGATCGCGAACAACCTCTTCAGCTACCTCTCGGCCCTCTACGAGATGATGGGGCCGAACGGGAGCATCTCCAGCCTCTCGGCCTGCGGGGCCCAGGCGCTCGAGTGTTGCGACCGGGTCCTCCGCTGGGGCGAGGCGGACGCGGGCCTGGTCGTCGGCTGCGGGAGCTGGTCGAACCCCATCATCCTCTTCGAGCTGGACGGCCTCGGCGTCCTCTCCCGGGCCACCGAGGGGGCCGCCTCCTTCCGGCCCTTCGACCGGAGGCGGGACGGCTTCTTCACGGCCGAGGGGGCGGCGGCCCTCGTGCTCGAGCCGGCCGAGGCCGCCCGGGCGCGCGGGGCGCGGCCGCTGGGGCGCGTGCGGGGGACGGGGAATTTCCAGGAAACTTCGCCCGAGAGACATGTTCCCGTGCCGGAGGCCTCGGCGGGGCAGGCCTGCCGCGCGGCCCTCGATGAGGCGGGCCTCTCGCCCGGGGAGCTGGCCTTCGTCCTCCCCCACGGGAGCGGCACCCCGCGGGGGGACCGCGGCGAGCTGCGGGCGCTCGGCGCGCTTTTTCGGGAAGCGAAGGAATCCGCCCCGCTCGCCGGCCTCAAGCCCTACACCGGCCACATGGGGGCGGCGAGCGATCTGGGAGAGCTCGTCTTCGGCCTGCGCGCCCTCGGGGAGGGCCTCCTTCCGCCCACCCCGGGCTTCGAGCGGGCCGAGGAGGAGTTTGGGGGGATGGACATCCCGTCGGCCCCCCGCCCTGTCCGGGGGCGCGCCTTTCTCTCTCTCAGCCTCGGCCTCGGGGGCCAGTCCTCGGCCACCCTCCTCGGCGCGCCGTGAGCCCCGGCCCGCGCAAGCGGCGGCGCAGCAAGGACAAGGGCGCCTTCCGCCAGGGCGTCGAGTTCGCCCTCGTCATCTCCTGCCTCTGGCTCGTCCGCTGGATGCCCTTCTGGATGTGCCGGGCCCTGGCGGCCCTGGGGGGGGAGGCGG
>CAYMWZ010000338.1:0-3459 GCA_964394385.1 uncultured Nitrospinaceae bacterium
CGAGGGGGCCAAGCGACTTCCTCTTGGTGAAACTGGCCGGCGAGGAGCGCTTCCTCAAGGTGAAGCGGAAGGGCAACGAGGAAAAACTCCCCTCCAAGGTTGCGGACTGGGTGAAGGAGAAAGGCGAGGGGACCACCTAGCCTTCGCCCCGGGGCAGGCGGCCTGGGTCACTCCCGCGGGAAGCCCGGCTGGCGGGTGACGCGCTCCATCTGCTCGCGGTGGAGGGCGTCGTGGATGCCGGAGTAGGCGATCCGCTCGTAGAGGTTGAGGTCGCCGTATCGCCCGGGTGGGGGCACGAGGCGGCTGAGGTCGCGCGAGCGGTAGGGGAGGAAAGCCTCCCGGGTGGCCTGGCGGGCGGGGATGAGCTCTTGGATCATCTGGGCGAATCTCCCGGCCCCGCGCGGGAGGAGCTCCTCCGGGGCGGGCACGAATCCCTGCTCCCGCCTTCGCAGCGTCTCGAGCGACATCTTGACCGGGCGCGGGGGCGCGTTGTCCCACCTCCCGCTGGCCTCGGCCTCGCGGAGGGTCTTGAGCATGAGGGTGCGGAAGCGCTCCTCGGTGAGCATGATGTGCTCAAGGCCCTCCAGGATGGACCATTCGCCGTCCGGGGGCTTCCAGCGGGCCTGGGTCTCGCTCACGCCCTCGAGGAAGCGGATGAGGTCCCGCCGGTCCTGGACGGCCGTGGCGAAAGCCTGATCGAACATCTCCTCGAGGGTCATGCCGGCTCTCCCATGGTGTCAGAAGAGGTATGCCACAGACCCCCGCCCGGCAAAAGGCCGGAGGGGGCGGGACGGGGTCGGAATTGAAAGGGGTTGGCCGGAAGCCGGCCAACCCCGTGGGTCAGGAAAATTTCTTGGTCGGGGCGAGAGGATTTGAACCTCCGACCCCTTGACCCCCAGTCAAGTGCGCTACCAGGCTGCGCCACGCCCCGACCGATGATTTGTTCCCACAAAAACACCGCTGCCCGGGTTCGATCTCAGAGAAAAACTCACCCCCTCTTCCGGGAGCTTCTTCGATCCTCTGGAGAGGTATTTAGTAAAGCCTGGGATGCTTCCCGTCAAGGCCGTCCGGCGGCCGACGCGGGGGAGACCCTCCCGTCCGAAAAACCCTTCCTGGAAGGATCGGCCGGCGGAGAGGAGGGGGAGGCGATAGCGTTGCGGAACTCCTCCTCGACGATCGAGGAAATCCGGTGGCTCCCGCTTCGGGAGATGATGGTTTGTGTCATGGCCCGGAGGGGGATGACTTGCCCCCTGACGAGGAGGCGCAGATCGCCCGATTTCAGGTACACGGTGGTGGCCCCATCGGTCGCCTCCACCCAGAACTGGGCCGCGTTGCCGAGCAGGCGCGCCACCGGAGTCCTCACGTCGACGGTCACGCCGCAGGAGGCCTCCTCGCAACGCATGGCCCCCCGGCGGAGGTCCGCCGTGTACACTCTTGGGGATTCCGAACGGAGGATTTCGAGGTGGCTGTTCGTCTCGAGGATGAATCGGCAACCGGGTTCGGCCGAGAACCAAATCACGGCCCGGTCCTCGGGGCCGGTCTCGATTCGCTCTCCCGGGCGGAGGGCGCGGTTCTTGTCGAGGGGTTTCGCGGGGCCGTTCGGCGCGACCAGGCGGGGATTCCCAGAAAGGGGGAGGGCCTGGCCGCTCAGCACTTCCTCAGCAAGGGAGGAGCTCGGAGTCGTCAGGAGGAGGGCTGGAAGTGCGGCAGCGAGCATGCGCCCTCGGAACCGCGGATGCTTGGGCATCTTCCCCCCGGCAGAGGCGACTCGGAACGGAAGGGCGCGGCCCGCCACGCCTCTAGTAATTTATAAGAAATGAAGGCCCCATTTGCAAGCCCCAACCGATGGCGCGGATTCTCTGTCAATGACCTCCCCAGAACTTTTGGGCTTTCGCCTTTCCGACGCGGCGGCGGGCGGCTGGGCAAAATTCCTTTCCGATTTTCCCAAATCTTGGACGTTTTTTTGGCTTCAGATTAGGGGGTCTTTCCGGGAGGTGATGACGCCCGTGCGGATTCCGGCCCACTGGAGGCTTCCGCGCCAGCGGCCGTGCTCGATCTTCATGCACCGGTCCATGACCACGTCCAGGCCCGCCTCCTGTGCCCGCCGGGCCTCCTTCTCGTTGATGACCCCGAATTGGAGCCAGAGCGCCTTGGCCCCGACGGCGATTGCCTCGTCCACCACCCCGGAGACCTCGTCGGGCCGCCGGAACACGTCGACCACCTCGGGGGGCTGGGGGATGGCGGAGAGGCTGGAATAGCAAGGGAGCCCGAGGATCTCCGGGTAGCGGGGGTTGACTGGGATGATCTCGTAGCCCATCCGCTTGAGGTAGTAGGCGACGTAGTAGCTGGGGCGAATCTCGTTTCCCGAAAGCCCCACCATGGCGACTCGGCGCATCTGGCGGAGGATCCGCCGGATGGTGTTCGGGTCCTGGAAGGGGCGCTGCGCCATCGGGGTGCGCTTCCTCTCTACTAGGCGTGGGTGGCGGCGGCCAGGGCCTGGTCGAGGTCCCACAGGATGTCGTCGATGTGCTCGAGACCCACCGAGATGCGCACCAGCTCGGGCGTAATGTGGCCCGCCTTCATGTCCTCCTCGCTGAGCTGGGCGTGGGTGGTAGAGGCCGGATGGATGATCAGGCTCTTGGCGTCGCCCACGTTGGCCAGATGGCTGTGGAGCTGGAGGGCCTCGATGAACCGCACCCCGGCCTCGAAGCCGCCCTTTACGCCAAAGGAGAAAATCGACCCCTTCCCGCGGGGCAGGTATTTGTTGGCCAGCTCGTAGGAGGGGCTGTCGGGCAGGCCGGGGTGGTGGACGAAGCTCACGCGGGGGTCCGCCGCGAGGAATTCGGCCACCTTCTGGGCGTTCTCGCAATGGCGCTCCATCCGGAGGGGAAGCGTTTCGAGGCCCTGGAGGAAGAGAAAGGCGTTGAAGGGGCTCATGCAGGGCCCGATGTCCCGCAGGGCTTCGGCCCGCACCTTGGTGATGAAGCCGAGCTCGCCGAAGGTCTCATGGAAATTCAGGCCGTGGTAGCCCTTGGATGGTTTGACGATGGCCTCGAATTTTCCGTTCGCCCAGTTGAATTTTCCCGAATCCACGATTACCCCGCCGATGCTCGTCCCGTGGCCGCCGATGAATTTGGTGGCCGAGTGGACCACGATGTCCGCCCCCCACTCCATCGGCCGGCAGAGGTAGGGGGTGGCAAAGGTGTTGTCCACGATGAGGGGTAGCCCTGCCTCATGGGCGATCTCCGCGATGGCTTCGAGGTCGGCCACGTTCGACATCGGGTTGCCGATGGTCTCGCAGTAGAGGGCCCGCGTTTTGTCGGTGATGGCCCGGCGAAAGTTGTCGACGTTGCTCGGCTCGACGAAGCGGACCTTGTAGCCGAGCTTCTGGAAGGTGACGTCGAACTGGGTGTAGGTGCCGCCGTAGAGGGTGGCGGCGGAGAGGATCTCCTGGCCCGG
>CAYMWZ010000339.1:0-3458 GCA_964394385.1 uncultured Nitrospinaceae bacterium
GGAGGAGGAGTGGCGGGAGGAGTCCTTCGCGTTCGGGCCGCTCGGCGGCGAGGGCGCGGGCCTCGCCCAGCGCGCGGCCCTCGGCGCCGGGAAGCGCGAACCCGAGGGCCGGAAACCAGACGAGGAGGTCGGGCGTCTCGGCTCGCAACTTCTCGAGGCTCGATCGCAGCGTCCGGGATCGCGCGACCCGCAGTCCCCGTTCGCGGAGCCCGCGCTCGATCCCTCCCCCTCGATCGCCGTGGTCGAGGAGGAGCAGGACGCGGTCGCGTTTCGGGGCGGGCGGGCGCTCGGATGCCGGCAACGCGGGCACGGCCGTGGAAGTCTCCCTCCTCCGCCGCCCCACGAGGTCGCCTCCGACGGTGGAGAAGTATAGCGTCGCCGCTCGCCGCCGGGCAAAAGGAGGCGCCCTGCGATTCAGACAGTAGGGGACCCCGCTCGGCCCGGCCAGTAGGGCCGGCTCCTGGGCGGGTGTAGGCCGACCCTCCGTTCGCG
Source organism: uncultured Nitrospinaceae bacterium (assembly GCA_964394385.1). GTDB lineage: Bacteria > UBA8248 > UBA8248 > UBA8248 > UBA8248 > CAYMWZ01. The sequence continues at coordinate 493 of CAYMWZ010000339.1, forward strand.
GAGAGGGGAGGCCGGGGGGATTCTCCGGGGACCTCGGTTTTTCCTCTTGCCTCGGGCCCATTCTGTATGCTACTATAAGTATACACATACAGATGAGCGCCCCGGCCGACCGCCCCCGGATGAGCCGCCTGCGCCTGGCGCTCCTGCGCCTGCGGGACGAAGCGGTCCGCCTCCTCGAAGTGTTCCTCGCCCGGGAGCCCCTCCTGCGCGGGTCCGTGTACGAACTTCGCCGCAAGTGCGGCCGGCCCTCCTGCCACTGCGCAGAGGGGGAGCCCCACGCCACCTGGGTCCTTGCCACCTCGGGGCCCCGAGGCCGACGCCTACGTACCCTCCCCCCGTCCCGCCTCCCCGAGGTGCGCCGCCGGGCCGAGCGCTCCCGGCGCTTCCGTCGGGCCCGGGCCCGGCTCGTCCAGGTGCACCGCCAGATCCTCGCCTTCGTCGACCAACTCGAGGAGGCCCGCCGCAAGGAGGGGTGAGCCGCGCAGATCCACTGCTACGAGCACGACCGGGGCTTCGTCCTCGAGCGCTTCCGCGAGGGCGAGTTCGACTACGTGGACGCCGCCAGCGAGGTCGTGGAGACGGAGTTCTTCCGCTTCCTCGGCTCCCGCAACTACCTCCAGGCCCTCGCCGCCTCCTACCCCTCCCCGCGGCGCAAGGAGGAAGTGCCCACCTGGTTCTTCCTCGCCAGCAACCTCTCCCTGCGGCTTCACGGCGTCCACAGCTTTCACGCCTACCCCTACGTCGTGCGCTGCGGGGGGCTGCTCAACGCGTTTGGCCCCGAGATTGCCCGCAAGACCGCCCACCCCGACACGGGCGATGTCACCCTGACCTGCCCCGGGTTCAACCGCAAGAACGACTACGACCGCCAGACCCCCTGCGATCAGGACTTTCTTCGAAAGTTCGCCCGGGACACCTCGCCCGACCTCCTGGAGCGGTGGTTCAACGGGGAGGTGCCCCGCCTCCTCAAACTCCACAAGGTCTTCGATCCCGAGGGGATCTTCCTCGGGGACGCCTCCTACGTCTTCGTCCCCGACAACCCCCTCTACGAGAAGTCGAGCCTCCTTCTCTTCGACCCCGACGACCACCCCCTGGAGGCGACGGCGCTCGCCGAGCTCTCCCCGCAGCGCGCCGCCCGGTGCCAATGGCGGCGCTGCTACAAGCTCGTCTCGCTGCTGCACACCGACCGCAAGTGCCGCTTCTTCCTGCGCATCGCCGCCCGGCTCCTGCCCGGGGCGGCGAGCGAATGCCCGGTGCTCTACGACCTCGTCGATCGCTTCGTCGAGGACGTGGGAAAGGGGGTGATGCGCCGCCTGATCCTCGATCGTGGCTTCCTCGACGGCGCAAAGATCGCCCATGTGAAGGGCGACCTCGGCATCGACGTCCTCCTCCCCGTGCGCCGCAACATGGACGTCTACGAGGACGCCTTGGGGCTGCTGCGCCTCCCCGAGGTGACCTTCCAACCCTACGACCCTCCCCGCCGCGAGCCGCTCGATCCGCCCCGTCTCCCCCAAGCGCCGCAGCGCATTCGCCGGCGCGAGGAGCGACGCCAGAAAACGCTCCGCGACCGCGCCCCCGCCCTCCCCCCTCCCCCGCCCGACAAGACCGTCGTGCGCCGCGACGTGGCCGGGATCTCGGGCTTTCGCAGCTGGAGCTCCTGCACGGTCCCCCTCGAGGTCATCGCCAACCGCGACACCTACGCCGACGGTCATGAGGAGATCTGGATGCTCCTCGACACCAAGCCCCTGCTTCACCCCCAGGACCCCGCCGAGCGGCGCGCGGAGTACGCACTGCGCACCGAGATCGAAGAAGGGCACCGCCAGTTCAAGTGCTTTTGGGACCTGGGGAGTTTCACCTCGCGCGCCTTCGCGCTGATCCTCAACCAGATCCTCTTCGTCCTGCTCGCCTACAACCTCCTGCAGATCTACCTGCGCAGCCTCCCCCGTCCCGACCTCTCGCGCCGGACCCGCCCTCGCCTTCGGGGGCAGCTCCTTCCCAGCGCCTCCGTCATCCTCCTCTACTGCCAGAACCGCTTCGCGACGCTCTCCCCCCTGGAGTACACCGAACTCCTCCTCACGCTTGCTCCCCAGGCCCGGGACAAGATCCTGGAGAAGACGCGCCGGCTGCGTCGCGAACTGCTCGAGGAGCTGCGCCGCCCCCGCGCCCCCTGAAGGCGAGCGCCCGCCGGATTCGCGGGGGGTCGCGATTTCGCCCTCGCCGCCGGGCGCGGCCGGGGCCAGGGAGGGGATCGCCGCGACAGAGGACCGCCGAGAAGGCGGGTCGGCGAGAGCCCCGGAAGTGGAAGCTCCCATCGCCTCTTGCAGCCCCCCGCCTCCGCGATCCTCCACCGAGGATGGCGCCGAGCGTCCGCGATCCGCCCCCCCCTGACCGCGGCCGCTGAGGACCCCCTGCTGTCTGAATCGCAGATTGCGGAATGAACTCGGCTCGTAGCGCTCGTGGCTGTACGTATAAAATGCCATGCTCCATTCATCATCGCGCCCAAAGTAGCGTAACCGGCAGAGGTGCACCGGGGTTGCTCGTAGGCGCCTCAAGTACTGCGCCCGAGTCTCCCCGAGGGCACGCAGCAAACCAGGCGATGGCGGCTCGGGATCCGTGTAGGCGTCGATGTAGCACAGGGCCCCCCGGAACCGGATGTCCAGCCGCGTGAACTTACCTGCATAGTGCGTGGTCGCATAGGTCCGGATACGCTGCTCGGTGCACGCCCGAACGGCCGTAGGGATCTTCACCCCGCCGACGTGCGGATTATAGACCCAACCGCGACTCAGCACTGTGTCACCCGTCGGTCAGGAAGTGGTTGCCTAACGGATCGCGGATCAGCCGCGGCCGGCCGGATTCGGGAAGGGCCTTCCCTTGCCCGGATGGCCGGGCCGGCCGTCGGCTGGAGCCGCGTGTTAGGCAACACGATGCCCGAGCGGGAGTTGATGGACGACGTCACCGTAGGTACAAGG
>CAYMWZ010000340.1:0-3395 GCA_964394385.1 uncultured Nitrospinaceae bacterium
GCCGCCGTTGATGGAGCTCCCCTTGGGGGCGGAGCCGGCAGCCGCGAGCATGTTCGAGCCGTCGGGCGCCTTCGGCCCCCACAGCGCCCGGAAGCCCAGGCCGCCCTCCATGACGGGCACCTCGATGCGGTACAGAATCGGCGAGCCGGGGTGCTTCTCGCTCCAGCAGGGCCACGAGAGGCCCCAGTACTCGCCGTTGACCGGGCCGCCCTCGGCCCGCTTGTCGTCCACCCGGAACGCGTGCGCCCACTCCTGCTGGCGCTTCATCCGCGCGTGGGTCTGGCCGATCATGCCGATCGAGCGCATCCCGAGGTTCCACTCATCCACGATGGAGGCCAACGTCTCCTCGGGCAGCTCCTTGACGTTCTTCACGCTGGCGGGGACGCCCTTCCAGTCGCCCTTCTTGCTGTGAACGAGCTGCTTCTTCAGCTCCAGCCGCTCCGCCAAGTCGAGGAGGATGGCCAGGTCGGTGCGGCTCTCCCAGACCGGCGCGACGATGCGGTTGCGCCACTGGATGTCCCGGTTGGAGTTGGTGACGCTGCCGTACTGCTCGTACTGCGTCGCGGCGGGCAGGATGTAGACGCCATCCTTCCGGTCCGGAATGACGGCGGTGTTGGAGACGAAGGGATCGATCTCCACGAGCAGGTCGACCTTCTCAAGACCCGCCTTCACGCGGTGCATCTGGGACTGGCAGTTGCTGGCGTGGCCCCAGTAGATGACGGCGTGGACGTTCTCGCTCTGGCCGAGGTCCTTCTTGTCCATCAGGACGCCCTCGTACCAGCGGGCCACGGTGAAGCCCGGCTTGCCCATCATCTTCGCGTCCTTGAACCGGCCCTTGAGCCAGTTGAGGTCCAGGTCCCAGACGTTCGCCCAGTGCTTGTAGGCACTCTCGGCCAGACCGTAGTAGCCGGGAAGGGAATCCGAAAGCACGCCCACGTCGGTCGCGCCCTGGACGTTGTCGTGGCCGCGGAAGACGTTCGTCCCGCCGCCCGGGACCCCCATGTTTCCAAGAACGAGCTGGAGAATGCAGTAGGAGCGCACCACGCCGGTTCCGTTGGTGTGCTGGGTGCCTCCCATGGCCCAGATGACCGTTCCGGGCCGGTTGTCGGCCAGCGTCTTCGCCACGCGGGTGAGCTCGTCCACGCTCACGCCCGTGATGTCCGAGACGACCTCGGGCGTGTAACCCTTCACGATCTGGAGGAACTTCTCGTAGCCGTTGGTGCGCTCATTCAGAAACTTCTTGTCCTCCCACCCGTTCGCCAGGATGATGTTGATCAGCCCGTAGACGAAGGCCACATCCGTCCCGGTGCGGTGGCGGACATAGATGTTCGCGAAGGCGGCCGTCTTGGTGAACCGCGGGTCGACGACCATGAAGATCGCCTTGTTCACTTCCTTGGCGGTCAGGATGTGCTGCATCGAGATGGGATGGGACTCGGCGGCGTTCTCGCCGATCATCAGGATGGCCTTGCTGTGCCTGATGTCGTTCATGCTGTTCGTCATCGCCCCGTAGCCCCACACGTTCGCAAGGCCCGCCACCGTGGTCGAGTGGCAGATGCGCGCCTGGTGGTCGATGTTGTTCGACCCCCACAGGGCGGCGAACTTGCGAATCGCGTAGGCCATCTCGTTGTTGTGGTGGGCCGAGCCGAGGAGCATGAGCGCGTCGGGGCCGTACTTCTGGCGGACGTCCTGGATCTTGGCGGTGATCTCGCTCATCGCCTGGTCCCAGCTCAGGCGCTTCCACTTGCCGCCCTCGAGCTTCATCGGGTAGCGCAGACGCTTCTCGCTGATGACCTTATCGCGCGCGGCGGCACCCTTCGAGCAGAGGCTGCCCAGGTTGATCGGGTGCTCGAACCAGGGCTCCTGGCTCACCCAGACGCCGTTCTGGACCTCCCCGATGAAACCGCAGCCGACGGCGCAGTTGTTGCAGATGGTCTTGTGCTCCTCCAGCTTGGGCGGCTTGGGCGCCTGGCGGGTGGCTGCGCCCGCCTCGCGAACCAAAGACCTGGGAAGCATGGTCCCCAGGGCGCCCGCCCCCAGGCCGAGGCCTGCCTTCTTGAGAAAGCTGCGGCGCTGGATGATCGGATCCAGCGACCGGGCCCAGGAGGAGGCCTCTTCCGCTTTCTTCTCAACCGACAACCGCTTCAGTTTCATATCTGACCCCTCCCATGAGGCCTAGTAGTAGAGGGTCTTGTAGTAGCGGACAGCCTCTTCCGTCCTGCGGTAGAGGATCGGGTCGGGAATGCCCTTGGCCCCTCCTCTTGCCGAGGCGACCGCCTTCTTGGCCCCGCCGCCCAGCGCGGCGATCGCTCCCACGCCCGCCAAGAGGCCAACGAGGAATCCCCGCCGGGTGCTCGCCGTTTTCTCCTCGCTCATGGCCAAACTCTCCTATGGGCTAGCTGATGCAAGTCAGGGTGCGGCAAAGGCAGCCGCTCTCGTTCTCGGTGAAATCGAGGCTCACCAGATAACCCACCTCGATATCGTCCAGGGTCCCGCTAATGTCGCCCGCTGTTGCGACCTCCATGACCGAAATGTCGGTGTGTTCGTCAACGCTGAGGGTGACCTCCCGGCCGTCCTCCAACTGAACGGTCAATTTCCGATTCGCCCGATCCACCTGCTTCACTTGGGCTTCCACCATCGATTCACCCTCCCCTGGCTAAGAGGTCGTTCGCAGTCGGCAAACCGCTCAAAGAATAGATCTTGCCCCCGGAACCCGCTCCAAGAACGAGCCCACACCCGAGTCCGCGGGTCGAGAAGCAATGGACGTGCACGCCTGTCCTGCTCAGCGGCGCGACCTTCCGGAACGGGATGAAAACCAAGTCTTGAGGAACGACAAAATTCTATCCCGGTCATTCGAAAAAGTCACCGGAATTTTTACAAAAAAAGCGCCTGGATTTAATAGTTTTTACTCCTCCTCTGCCGGGGGGTCTTCCACCCGCTCCGGGTGGGGGACCGGGGGGTCGAACAGAGGCCCCTTCCACGGCCTATCCGTTTGAATCTGAAGAAGTTCTCCCTCGCCGCCCCGGGGTCCCCACCCCTCCAGGAGCTCATTTTCCCAGGCAATGTAGCCCATTCCGATTTTCGCAAACGCTTCATAAAAAAAGATTCCTTTCTCCTCAACGAGATCCTGAAAAAAGCGGGGCGCCCACGCCCCGAGGTGGCGCCGGAGGAACTCCCCCTGGAGGGCCAGCCACTCGGCCTCCTCGTCGGGGTTGGCGCTGGGGGCCTGCTTCTCGATGAGATGACGCAGGATTTGAAACTCAAAGGAAACGTGGTCCTCCGGCTCGGTGGCATCCTCAGCCGGCTCGATCCCCACCCGCTCCATGAACCTGCGCACATGCGCCAGATGGACACCATAGGCGCGGCCCGAGCGGTAGTGGGATTCGCAAGGGGTCAGC
>CAYMWZ010000341.1:0-3385 GCA_964394385.1 uncultured Nitrospinaceae bacterium
TCGAAGCGGATTGTGCCGAGGATGTGATTTGCTAAGCTGAGGATATTTCCATTGTCTGCACCAAGCTCGATTGCACGCTGGACGTTTTCCTCCGCATCGATAGAATTCCCACACCTGTTTAGGATGTCCGCAAGTAAGACGAGCGCGATGGGCCATTCGGGTCTAAGGCGCAGAGCCTCGCGGCATGCCCGTTCAGCTTCCTCGTACCTTTTGGCTACAAGGTGTGCTTTGGCATGCTCGAAGTGTTCCTCTGGCGTTGCGTCCCCTGCCATAGGCTCCTCGGAGTGCTAGCTAAAGCAATTTAGAGTGATTTCATATATATTACTACAACTCGAACCCCAGCTTCAGCCGCTCGTTGAGCCGCCGCATCTGCTCCAGGACGGCGGGCGTGATGGGGACGCCGAGCCTCTTGTTCTCCTCCTCGGCGATGGCCTCGGGCTCCCCGTGGATGAAGATGCGGTCGCGGCCGGGCGCCTTCCTGGCGCGGCGGATGATGTCAAAAGTGCGGGCCATCTGCTCGAAGACGAGGGCGGGCTCGCGGAAGCCGGCGACCTGGATCGCCCCCATCAGGTGGCCCGTCGAGGGCGTCCCCTCGCCCGCGGCCCCGGCGATCCGGGCGTCGAGGTCGGAGCCCGAGAGCACGCTGCACAGAAGCTCGACCATGAGGGAGAGGCCGTAGCCCTTGTGCCCCCCCATCTCCTCCCCCTCGCCCCCCAGGGGGAGGAGGGGGACGTCGTGGGTGAGGATGCTCCGCTCGTCCAGCTTGGGCGTCCCGAACGCCTCGGGCACCCATCCCCGGGGGACGGGCCTCCCCTCCCGGAGGGCCGTCTCGACCTTGCCCACGGCCACGACGGCGGTCGCCATGTCGAGGTGGAAGCTCGTCCCCCCGGGCCCGCCCGGGATGGCCACGCTCATGGGGTTGGTGCCGAAGATGGGCTCGAGGCCGAAGGTGGGGGTGGTGCGGCGGCCCCCGTTGGACATGCTGATCCCGATGAAGCCCCGCTCCATCGCCTTCTTCGCCCAGTAGCCCGCGTAGCCGAAGTGGCTGCTGTTGCGCACCGCGACGAAGCCCGCCCCGTGGCGCCCGGCCCGCCCCATGGCCTCCTCCATCGCGCGGTTGGAGGCCACGATCCCGATGGCGTTGTCGGCGTCGAGGACGGCCGTCGTGTCGCTCCCCGAGTGGAGCTTCATCCGGGGGCTCTTGTTGATGAGCCCCTTCTCCAGCCGCACCATGAAGAAGTTGAGGCGCGCCGCCCCGTGGCTCCGGATGCCGCGCAGATCGGCGCTCGTGAGGACGTCCGCGACGAGCCGGGCGTCCGCCTCGGGCACGCCCGCCGCGCGGAAGGTGGCGAAGATGAACTCGCGGACGACCTCGGGGGGAAAGCGCACGGTGCCCCGGGGCAGGGGATCCTTCTCGACCATGGAAGCCTCCTCGTGTCTTGGGTGGACGCCGGAACGCGGCCGGAATGATAGCCCTCCCGCCCCGCCCGGGGAAGGGCGGCGCTCCCTTGCGGCGCGCGGGCGGGCTTTGCCAGAATGGGCGCCCTTTCGGGAGGAGGAGGCATGGCGCGCATCGCGGTCATCCGGGGCGACGGCATCGGGGGCGAGGTCATGCCCGAGGCGGAGGAGACGCTCGTGGCGGCGGCCGGGGCCGCCTCCTTCCCGGTCGAGCTGGAGCAGCTGGACTGGGGGAGCGACCGCTACCTCCGGGAGGGCCGGGCCATGCCCGAGGACGGCTGCCGGCTCCTCCGGGAGCGCTTTGACGCCGTCTTCCAGGGCGCCATCGGGGACCCCCGCGTGCCCGGCTCGGCCGTCCAGGAGGAGGTCTTGCTCGGCATCCGCTTCGGCCTCGACCTCTACGCCAACATCCGCCCGAGCCGCCTCTACCACGAGGACCTGACCCCCTTGAAGGGGATGCGGGCGGGCGAGATCGACCATGTGGTCTTCCGCGAGAACACCGAGGGCCTCTTCGTCAACGTGGGCGGCTTCTTCAAGCGGGGGACGCCTGACGAGGTGGCCTTCCAGGAGGAGATCCACACCCGCAAGGGGGTGGAGCGCGTCCTGCGCGCCGCCTTCCTCTACGCCGGGCGCCACGGCCGCCGCAAGGTCACCATGGCCGACAAGGCGAGCGGCCTGCGCTACGCGGGCGGCATCTGGCGGCGGATCTTCGACGAGGTGCGGGGGGAGTTCCCGGCGATCGAGGGCGAGGCCAAGCACATCGACGCCGTCGCGATGGAGCTCATCCAGCACCCCGGCCGCTTCGACGTCCTGGTGACCAACAACATGTTCGGGGACATCCTGAGCGACATCACCTCGGGCCTGGTCGGGGGCCTGGGGCTCGCCCCCTCGGCCAACATCAACATGGAGGGCGTCTCCCTCTTCGAGCCTGTCCACGGCACCGCCCCCGACATCGCCGGGCGGGGGATCGCCAACCCCATGGCCGCCATCCTGACGGGGGCTCTTCTCCTGGACCACCTGGGCTGCCCGCAGGGGGGGGCCGCGGTCCGCCGGGCGGTCGAGGAGGCCTTAGCGGCGGGCGAGCGCACGCGCGACCTCGGGGGGAGGCTCTCCACCCGCCAGTGCGGCGAGGCCGTGCGGAGGCGGCTCCGCTGAGGGAGCTTCCGGGGTTCCGATCGATTTTTTCTCCCGGAATATCCCGGAATAGCGCGGAATTTTTCGGGACTCCCCGGAAGCCCGCCCCGGGGAAAATGTCCGCCCTTCGGGGATTCTCTCCTCCTCGTCCCATCCCAAGGCCTCCTTTTGCCTCTTTTCCCTCTCCCAAGGGGAGAGGGACAACCCACTCGCCCCTCCCTCGTTCAAGGGGCCCTACCCCCCCTCGCCCCCCCTTGGACAAGGGGGGGGATAGGGGGGGTCCGCCCCCATCGCGGGGAATATAGGCCCGGGGGGCGGGAAGCCACTTACGGGAGTTGCGCGCTGGTGCGCGCGGGGCGCGACTGAGGTAAGGTTTCCCTCGAAGGAGGGCCTTCTAACCGCTTCATTCGAAGGAGATTGCGATGCCCGGCACCAAGCCCCAAAAAGCCGTCTTCGACGTCGAGAAAACGCCCTTCAAACCCGTCGACTGGGGGAGGACCAAGATCCTCGTGAGCCCCCTCGCGAACGGGGCCGAGCACGTCCGCGTGGGGCTCACCGAGTACGACCCCGGCACCCCCCACGAGTCCCACAGCCACCCGGGCCAGGAGGAGGTGATCTGGGTGCTCTCGGGCCGGGGCTACACAGAGACCCGGGGCGAGCGGATCGACCTCTACCCGGGGGCCGTGGCCTTCATCCCGGCGGGGATGGAGCACAAGACGGCCGCCGTCGGGGGGAAGATGACGGCCATCATCATCAAGGGGCCGGTCGCCGATGCCGAGGGGCGGGTGAGCTG
>CAYMWZ010000342.1:0-3375 GCA_964394385.1 uncultured Nitrospinaceae bacterium
CTGCCCCCCCGGCCGGGGAGGGCGGGGCCGGCCCCGGCGCCCAGGCGACTCCGCCCGCGGCGGAGGGGGGAGAGGCTCCGGCGGGGGGAGGGCAGCGGCCATGACGCCCGTCTCTTTCCTGGACGCGAGCGGGTGGGCGCCCGGAGCCGTCCTGGCCCTCCATTGGATCTCGGTCGGCGCCGCGGCCTCCCTGCCCTGGCTTGCGGCCCACCTCGAGTGGCGCGGCTGGAAGCACGACAGCGCCGTGGACCGGGAGGCCGCCGCCCGCCTGGGAGACGCGGCGGTCTCAAACGTCGGGAGTGTGTTCCTCTTCGGGGCGGCGGCGCTGCTCCTCGCCTCTGCCCAGGATCCGGCCGCCTTCTTCACGGCGGCGGTCCTGCTGGCGTCCGCGCTCTTCGCCCTCTTGGCTCTCGCCGCAGGCTACATCGCCCTCCTCTACCTCCATCGCCACGGGTGGGGAGGGGGCCGCCCCCTCCTCCGCGCCGCCGCGGCTGCGGGGGCCGGCCTGCTGGCCGCGCCGGCGGTGGCCGTCCTGGCGGCGGTCTCGCTGGCGGCGTCGGATCCCGCCCTGTGGCCGCGCTTGGGGAGCGATCCGTGGATGATCTTCTCGCAGCGGGGCCTCCTCCTCCGGGCGGCTCACCTGTATCTGGCCGCGTTTGCGACCGGAGGGGTCGCGCTCATGTTGGTCGGGCGCCGGGCGTTCCGCTGGGAGAGCGCCATCCCCTTGTCGGGAGGCGCCCGGCTCATCAAGCGAGGAGCGCTCGTCGCCCTCCTCGCCCTGCTCCTCGCGATCGGCCTGGACGGCGCCTGGCTGTTTCTCAATGGGCTTGGCATCGCGCGTGAGATGGTCGCCGAGGGGGGGCCTCCCATGCTCTTCGCCTTGGCCGTCGTCGCGGGCGGAGGGGTGCTCCTCCTGGAGATTCTGGTGAGCGCCATCCGCTGGCGGGGGAGCGCCCCCCGGGCGAGCGCCGCCGCCGCCCTCCTGCTGCTGGTCGTCGCGTTGGGGGCGGGCTCGGCCCGCTCCCTGATGGGCCGGCCGCAGCCGGGCGCGCCAGGCCCCTCGGCTTCCTCCGGGCCCTTGGAGGGAGGCCGCAGGTGATCGCCGTCGTCTTGAGCTTCCTCCCGGCGGAGGAGGCGCGCGCCCTTCCGCTCATCCCCGCGGCGAGGGAGATGCGGATGGGCGGCAACGCGGCACGCCCGCCGGGGCTCGCGGCTTGAGCCGGGGGGCGCAGCCTTCCTGGGCCCTGGGCCTGGGCGCGGCCTGCCTCGTCGCCCTCGCCGCCTTCGGCTCCCTCGTCTCAACGAGCGGGCTCATCGAACTCATTCGGCGAGACCTGGCGCTCACCTTCGGCCAGGGGGGGTTTTTGCTCTCCGTCCCCTTCCCGCTGATCGCCCTCTTCGCGGTGGCGGGGGGCGGCCTCGTCGATCGCCTCGGGGTGAGCCGCATGGTGACCCTCGGGGCGGCCCTCGCCCTCGCCGGGGGAGGCGCCCGCGCCTGGAGCGGGGGCTTCTGGGCCCTCGCGGGGGGGACGGCGCTGGTCGGGATCGGGACCGGGCTCATCTTCCCGGCCCTGCCCAAGCTGGCGAGCGGGACGGTGCCGCCCGGGCGGAGGGACCTCGCCTCGGCCCTCTACACGGCCTCCGTCGTCTCGGGCGCGGGGCTGGGCGTCGCCGTCTCCCACCTCCTGGGCTTCCTGGCCCGCTTCATACCGCTGGTCCCGGGGGAGGAGGGCTGGCGCGGGGGCTACTTCGGCTGGGCGCTGGCGCTGCTCGCCGCGCTCCTCCTCTGGCGCGCGCTCTTTCGGGGGGCGCCCGGCCCGGCGGAGGGCGGGGCGGGCGGGGCGGGGCGCCTCCCGGCCGCCTCCTCGGCCTTCCGCCGCCCCGCGGTGTGGGCCGTGGCGCTCTCCCTCTTCGTGAACAACGTCCTCTTCTACACGAGCGTCGGCTGGCTCCCCGCCATCCTGGCGGGGAAGGGATGGGCGCCCGCCCAGGCGGCGGCCATCGTCTCCCTCGTCCCGTGGCTGGGGGTGGTGGCGGTCCTGACGGCGCACTGGGCCGCCGCCCGGGTCGGGGGGGAGAGGGTCATGGTCCTCCTCTGCGCCCTGGTCTCGGCCGGGGCGCTCGCCCCAATGGATGCGGGGAGCGCCTGGACGGCCGCCCTCGGCGCGGCCGCCCTCGGCTTCTCGACGAACTTTTGGTTCCTCTACTGTCTCGCCTATCCGGCCCGCTTCGCCCCCGGGGAGCGGGCGGGCCAGGCCGGAGGGCTCATCATCGGCCTGGGCTATCTGGGAGGCTTCGCGGGCCCTTGGGCCGCGGGCCTCCTGCGCGATTGGGCCGGGGGGTTCGGGCCCGCCCTCTACGCCCTGGCGGGAGTGGCCCTCCTGGGGATTTTCACCGTCCCCTTCTTCCGGGGAAGAGAGGAGCCGGCTTAGCCCGCGGGGAGGGCGCCTCCCCGGCCTGGCCCCGCCGCCGGCCCTCGCCTAGAATGCGGTTGTCTTTCCCGGCGAGGGGACTGCTCTGGCAGGAGAATCCGCTTGGACCCGACGGCCGCGCCCCGCCCCGGCGGGACCGCTCCCGATTTCCGGCTGCCGAGCACGGAGGGCGAAATCCATCTCGCGGCGTTGGCCGCCGCCCGGAAGGTGGTGCTCGCCTTCTACGCCGAGGACGGCACCCCGGCCTGCACCTCCGAGCTCGAAGGGTTCCGGGCGGAGTACGACCTCATCCGCGAGCTGGGTGCTGGGGTGATCGGAATCAGCCGGGACGATCTCGCGAGCCACCGCGCCTTCTCGGAGAGGGTCGGGGGGTTCCCCTTCCCCCTCGCCTCGGACGAGGACATGGCGGTGGGGGAGGCCTACGGGGTGGCCGACCGGGAGTCCCGGCGGCACCGCCGGGCGGTTTTCGTCCTGGACCGTGGGGGAGGCATCCTGCACGTGGACACCCATTTCCAGCCGGGCAGCGTGCCCGCCATGACGGCCCTCTTCGAGGCCTTGGGGCTGGAGTTTTAGGTCGGAGGAGGCGGGCGTGGACCGGCCCCGGCTCAGGAACCTCGAGGTCATCCCCGCTCAGGAGAGCGGCCGCTCGGCGCTCATTCTGCGCGACCCGCTCCACCTGAGCGATGCCATCCTGGTCGTCCCGCTGGCGCTGATCCCCATCCTCCAGCGCCTCGACGGCTCCCGCACCCTGGACCGGATCCGGGAGGAGTGCCGGGAGCGGCATCGCCTCGAGGTCTCCGAGGAGACCCTCCGCGAGATCGTCGCCAAGCTGGAGGGCGCGCATTTCCTGGACGGGGAGAGCTTCGAGGCCTGGCGGAGAAACCTCGAGCGCGCCTTCCGCGCCTCCTCCACCCGGCCGAGCTTCTTGGCGGGGCGGAGCTAC
>CAYMWZ010000343.1:0-3368 GCA_964394385.1 uncultured Nitrospinaceae bacterium
TCCTCCCCCACGCTCTCGGCCGACGCCGTGGACTACCGGAGCCGGTCGGAGGAGTACACCCGCCTCGCGCGCGAGCTCGAGCGCAAGTACCAGACCCACATCGGCCAGAAGGCGGGCGACACGGCGGGCCCCGCCGGGGTCTCCCTCGACTGGGACGCGGCCCTCTCGCGCTCGCGCGGGGACTACCTCACCCACGGCGGGCCGCACGAGAGGTAGGGCCGCGCGCCCCAAGGGAGGATGCCGCACATGGCGGGGGAGGAGTGGTCGGTCGAGATCGGGCGCGAGGGGCCCCTGGTGGAAGAGGACGCGCGCCCCGAGGAGGCCGTCTTCGCCGCGGCGCGGGAGGCGCTGGAGGACCTCGCGGAGCTTTTGCGCCGGGAGGCGGCGGAGCGGGCGCCCCGGGGGGCGACGGGGCATTTGCGGGGCTCGATCGCGGCCAGCGTGCGGGGGCGCGCCTTGGATTCCCTCGAGGGGGAGGTCGGGACCCCCGCGGCCTATGCGCCCGCGGTGGAGTTCGGCAGGCGCCCCGGGGGGCCCATGCCGCCCTGGCGGGCGGGCTCGGCCCTCTTCCGCTGGGTGCGGGGGACGCTGGGGGCCGGGGGGCGGGAGGCCGAGCGGGTCTCCTTCCGGGTGGCCCGCGCCATCGGGCGCCGGGGGATCCCGGGGCGGCACATCTTCCGCGACGCCCTGGCCGGGAGCCTGGGCCGGATCGAGGAGCGCCTCCGGCGGCTGGGCCTGGAGATCGCGAGGGCGCTGGGGGGATAGGGGGAAGGCATGGCGGTTTCGAGCTACCGGCAGATCGGGGAGGCGATAGCGGCCGAGGTGGCGGCCATCCCGGAGGCGGGGAGGGTGCACGCCTACCAGCGCTGGGCGGCCGACCTCGGCAGGTACCTCGACCTCTTCCGCTGGGAGGCGCCGGACGGGCAGGACCAGATCCGGGGCTGGGTGCTCACCCGCGAGCGGGCGCGGGAGGAGCTGGGCTCCATCCGCTCCCAGCTGCCGGGGGGGTTCCTCCCGGCTGGCCTCAACCGCCGGGTCCACACCTTCCTCCTCTTCGGGATCATGGGCGTCGAGGACGGGGCGGGGAGCGAGCTCACCTTTCAGGATCTCATCGAGGCCGTCTGCGACCGCTTCCGGGACGAGGGCGCCCTCCGCCTGCGCGGGGCGGGCGGGGCGCCCAAGGTGCCCTCCTTGGAGCGGCTCGCCCCGCCCCAGGTGGACGCCATCGAGCTGCGCACCTTCGGGAGCGTCCTCTGCCACACGGCCGAGATCCGGATCCAGGCGATCGAGCGCATCGGCCGCTCGTAGGGGCGCTCGGTCGAGCGCCCCTACGTCGCGAACCGCAAGAGGAGGAGAACCATGCGACCCAGGAAGGAGGGCACAACGATCCGGAAGGCCGGCACGTTTCACACCGCGCCGGAGGAGCCGGAGCCCTCTCTCGCAGCGCCCGCGGCCCCCCCTCCTCCCCCTGACCCGGGAGGGAGGGAGGTCCGAGGCGGGACAACCGAACCACACCCTGAGGAGAAATGAGCAATGGGCGACACGCTTTTGATGGACAGGCAGACGATCGGGGCGACCGTGGAGGCCGAGCGCACGGCCGACTCGGCGGCCTCGAACACGCTCACCGACGCCGAACTCACCGAGGGGGACGATTTCTGGAACGGCTCCGTCCTCCGCACCATCCGCGGGACGGGGGTGGGACAGCGCCGCGCGGTGAGCGACTTCGTCGCGGCGACGGACACCCTGACGGTCGACTCCGCCTGGACGGCCGTCCCCGCCGCCGGGACGGTCTACCTCCTCGACCGGCCGGCGCCGGCGGCGGAGCTCTTCCGGGGCGGAGGCTTCCGGCACGACCTGAACGTGGAGCAGCTCGCCCGCGCCGTCCGCGACGCCTCCCTCTCCCCCTTTCCCTCCGTCCCGGGCAAGCGCTCGGCCAGGCTCTCCTTCACCACCGAGCTCCGGGGCTCGGGGGCAGCCGGGACGCCCCCCGACTACGGCCTCCTCTTCAAGGGCTGCGCCATGGCCGAGACCATCGCCGCGGGCACCTCGGTCAGGTACGACCCCACCTCGGACAAGACGAGCTTCACGCGGCTGTGCATCACCGCCTACATCGACGGGCTTCGCGTCATGTACCTGGGCTGCATGGGTACTTTCACCATCAACTGCCCGCTGAACGGAGTTCCCACGGTCGAGTGGGAGTTCCAGGCGGCTGACTTCGCCGTGGCGGACGCCCCCCTGGTCGCGGGCACCGCCTACGACGCCCAGCTCCCCGAGCCGGTCCTGGTGGCGGGCTTCTCTTTCGGCGGCTTCAACTTCGACGCGGAGAGCGTCACCTTCGCCCTGAACAACAACGTCACCCTGCGCCAGAGCGCCAACCTCTCCGGCGGCCACGTCAACGCCCTCGTCACGGGGCGTGCCCCCTCGGGCTCCTTCGACCCCGAGGCGGTGCTCAAGGCCACGGAGGATGTCTTCGCCGACTGGGAGGGCGGCGCCCAGGCGCCGCTCTCCATCCAGATCGGCCGGGCGGCCGGGAACATCTGCACCATCACCGCCCCCAAGTGCCAGTACGCCGACGTCGGCTTTGCCGACCGCGACGGGCTCCTCACCTACGAGGCGCCCTTCCACATGGCCCGCAACACGGGGGACGACGAGATCTCGATCCAATTCACGTAAGCCCTCCTTCGCCCCTCCCCGGGTAGAGGGGGAGGGGCCGGGGGCGGGGCGGGGAGGCATCGATGGAGATCAGCGAGTACCGGAACCGGAGCCGGAGGCCCATCGCGCTGCCCTCGGGCCTCAGGGGCTTCGTGCGGCCGCCCAGCGTGATGGACCTCGCCGCCTATCCCGCCCTCCTGGGGGTCACCATGAACGGGGGGGCGGACGCGTCCCGCCGGGCCGAGGCCACCCGCGATTGGGTCCGCTGCGCCCTGAGGCGCTGCTTCATCCCCGAGCGCGGCGCCATGTGCGAGAAAGAGCCCGGCGAGTGCCTGCCCGGGGAGCTCAGCGTCTACGAGCTGGCCCCCGCGGACGCGGACGCCATCCTGGAGGCCGTCGCCGCCCTGAGCGCCCCCTCCCCCCGGAAGGAGGGCCCCGCCGAGGGCTCCTTTCCGGGAGGGCCGGGCGCGGGGGGAGTTCCTGGCGATGCTCCACCTCCAGGCGAAGATCTACGGCCTGCCCCCCCACCTTCTGGCTGAGTGCACCTGGGAGGAGCTCCGCTTCAACCAGGAGGTCCTCGAGGCGGGCCTGGCCTCCGAGCGGGCGGGCCGCGCCCCCGGCAAGGGGAGGAGGGGCCACCGGCGGCCCCCCGCGGGGGGAACGAAACCCGGCGCGTCCAAGGGGTAGAATGGGAAGCGTTTTATCCCCGACCCCGA
>CAYMWZ010000344.1:0-3347 GCA_964394385.1 uncultured Nitrospinaceae bacterium
GGCCGCAGACATCGTTGCCGCCGTCCCCTCCCAGGACACCGATTTCATCCAAGAAGCCCACGAGGCGGCCCTCCACTACCTCTGCCACCGGGTGGACGCGGCCTTCGCCGGGGGGCAGGCCGCGTGAGGACGCCCCTCTCCCGCCTCTTCGGCGAGAAGCCGCCCCGCCTCCTCGTGGCCGGGGACCTGATGCTGGACCGCTACGTCTGGGGCGACGTCGAGCGCATCTCGCCTGAGGCGCCGGTCCAGGTCCTGCGCTGGCGCGGGGAGAACGAAGCCCTGGGCGGAGCGGCGAACGTGGCGAACAACCTGGCCGCCCTGGGGTGCAAGGTCCGCCTGCTGGGCCTGGTCGGGGAGGACGGCGAGGGGGCGCGCCTCATCGAGCTGGCCCGGGCGGCGGGGCTGGACGTCCGGCACATCCGGCGGCTCCCGGGGGCGCCCACCGTCTCGAAGACGCGCCTCATCGCCCGCAGCCAGCACGTCCTGCGGGTGGACAAGGAGGCCGACCCCCCGCTCCCGGCCGGGGCCGAGGGCACCCTCCTGGAGGCCCTCCCCGAGGCTCTCGAGGGGGTCCAGGGGGTCATCTGCTCGGACTACCTCAAGGGCGCCCTTTCGCCCGAATTCACCCAGAACCTTCTCTCCGCCGCGAAGGGGCGGGGCCTGCCGGTCGTGGTGGACCCCAAGGACGCCGACTACTCCAAGTACCGAGGAGCCCTGGCCCTCACGCCGAACCTGGCCGAGGTCGCCCGGGCCACGGGCCTTCCGATCGGCTCGGAGGAGGAACTCGACCGCGCCGCCCGGCGGGTTCTCGACCAGGCGGGGGCCGAGTTCGTCCTCGTGACCCGCGGGGCGGGCGGGGTGACCCTCTTCGGGCGGAAGGGCCGCATCGTCCACGAGCCGGCCCGGGCGATCGAGGTCTTCGACGTGACGGGGGCGGGCGACACGGCGGCGGCGCTATTTGCCCTCGCCCTGTTCGGGGGCGCCCCCCCCGAGGAGGCGGCCCGCCTCGCGAACCTGGGGGCGGGGGTGGTCGTCGGCAAGATCGGCACGGCCACGGTGAGCCCCGCCGAGCTCGAGGCCGCCCGCTCCGGCCGGCGCGAGGGCGCAGGAGAGAAGATCCTGGAGGAGGCGGATTTGCTGCGCAGGCTCCACCATGAGCGGGCGCGTGGCCAGAAGGTCGTCTTCACAAACGGCTGCTTCGACCTCATCCACGTGGGACACATCCAATACCTCCAGCTGGCACGGCGGCTGGGCGATCTGCTCGTGGTGGGGGTGAACGACGATGCATCCGTGCGGCGCCTGAAGGGGGAGGGGCGCCCCCTCATCGGGGGGCGCCAGCGGGCCGAGCTGCTCGGCGCCCTCGCCTGTGTGGACTTCGTGGTTTTCTTCGCCGAGGACACGCCCCAGCGCCTCATCGAGGCCATCCGCCCGCACGTCTTGGTCAAGGGGGGGGATTACACGGCCGAGGAGATTGTCGGCCGCGAGATCGTCGAGGCCTACGGCGGGCGGGTGGAGACGCTCCCCCTCGTCGAGGGGATCTCCACCACGAACCTCGTCGAGACCATCCTCCAGCGCTACGCTCCCGCGCGGGAGCAGACATGAGCGCCCCCCGGCTCATCGTCACGGGCGCGGCGGGTTTCATCGGCGCGCGCCTGGCTGCGAGCCTGATCGCGGGAGAGGAGCGGGTAGTGGCCGCGGACGCCCCCGGACATTTTGACGCCCGGCCCGAGATCGCCTCCCTCTACGAGGGGAACCCGCCGGAGGAGATCGTGGATCGGGAGGAGCTTCACCGATGGCTCGGCGCCCAACGCCCGGGCGCGATCGGGGGGATCCTCCACATGGGCGCCTGCACGGACACGACCAACTTCGACGAAGCCTACATGGAGCGGATGAATACCGCCTACAGCCGGGAGCTCTGGGCATACGCCGCCCGCCTGAAGGCGCCCTTCCTCTACGCGAGCAGCGCGGCGGTCTACGGCGACGGAGGAAGGGGCTATGACGACCAGGCTCCCGCCGAATCCCTCGTCCCCCTCAACCCCTACGGGCGCTCCAAGCAGCGCTTCGACGCATGGGTCCTCGGCGAGGGGCAGCGCAGCCGGCCCCCGCGCTGGGCGGGCTTCCGCTTCTTCAACGTCTACGGCTTTGGGGAGACCCACAAAGGCAAGATGGCCAGCGTCCTCCGCCAGGCGTTCGACCAGATCCGCGATCGCGGGGATGTGCGCCTCTTCCGCTCCCAAAAGGAGGAGGTGGCCGACGGCCATCAGAAGCGCGACTTCGTCTTCGTGGACGACGTGGTGGACGTCCTCCTCCACGCCTGGCGCCGGGGCCTCCCCGACGGCATCTACAATGTGGGGACGGGGAGGGCCCGGACCTTCCTCGACCTCGCCCGGGCGGCCTTCGGCGCCCTGGGCCGCGAACCCAAGGTAGCCTTCATCGACATCCCCCCGCAGATCCGCGAGCGCTACCAGTACTTCACCGAGGCCAAGATGGACAGGCTGCGCGGGGCGGGTTACCGGAGGCCGTTCACCCCGGTGGAGGAGGGCGCCCGTCGCTATTGGGCGCGCCTGCGGGCGGCGACCGCGATCTCCCGCTGAGGGGCTTGGGAACGCGCCGCCCGCGGGGCGGTTGAAGGCGCAGCATCCCTTTCTGGAGAGGGCCTGGCCGGTGGAGATCGGACTTCTCGGCAGCGGAAGCCACGGGAACGCGGCGCTGGTCCGCTCGGGCGGGGGAGCCATCCTGATCGACGCAGGGCTGAGCGTCCGGCAGATCACCCTGCGGCTGGCCCGCTACGGGCTCGCCCCGGCCGATCTGAGCGGCATCGTGCTCACCCACGAGCACATCGACCACATCCGGAGCGTGGGCGCTCTGGCGCGCCGCTGGGGCCTGCCCGTGTGGACGAACCGCGCCACCCGGGAGGCGGGCGCGGGAATTTTGGGCCCCCTCCCCCGGTGGGTGGAGGTCGAGGTGGGCGTTCCCTTCGAGGCGGGAGGAGTCAGGCTCGAACCCTTCAGCACCCCCCACGATGCGGCCGACCCCTTCGGCCTCGTCCTCGAGGCGCCGGACGGTTACCGCGTGGGCCTGGCCACCGACATGGGCTTCGCCACCCGCCTCGCGCGCGAGCGCCTGCGAGGGGCACAGGGGCTGATCCTCGAGTTCAACCATGAACTCGACCTCCTCCTCTCGGGACCCTACCCTTGGCCCCTCAAGCAGCGTATCCGCGGCAAGCTGGGCCACCTGAGCAACGAGGACGCGGCCGCCCTCCTCGCGGAGGTGGCCTCCTCCGACCTCGAATGGGTGGTCTGCGCCCACATCAGCGAGGAGAACAACTCCGAGCGCATCATCCTCCA